>DATAZJ010000516.1:0-11664 GCA_036272115.1 Rhodopila sp.
GTGTCGTCTGGACGTTTGCCCTTCTGGCCGGGGCGACGCTGCTGTGCGGCATCGGACTTTGTTACGTCGTCGGCCGCAGCATCAGCCGTCCGCTGTCGCTGATCACCGAACGCATGGCGCAACTGACCGGCGGGGATCAGAAAGTCGAGGTACCCTACCTCGACGACAAGCACGAAATCGGCCATCTCGCGCAGGCACTCGAGGTCTTCAAGACCAACCGGCGCAAGGTGGACGAACTGGCGGCGGAGCAATACGCCGGGCAGACCGCCAGGCTGCGCCGGCAAGAAACGATCGAGCGGGTGATCGGTGAATTTCAGGACCGTACCACGCGGGTGGTCGAAACCGTGGCACGCGCCGCACAAAGCGTTCAGTCGCATGCCGGCAGCCTGGCGACGATGGCGCAGCAAAGCCGCAGCCAGGTCGATGTGGTCAACCAGGCGGCGAACGACACCACCGGCAACGTGCAGACCATCGCCAGTGCCGCTGAGGAACTATCCGCCGCCGTCACCGCCGTCACCCAGCAGGTCACCCGTTCGACGGAAGTCGCCGAACGATCCGTCACCGAGTCGAACCGGACAAGCGAGACGATGCGCGGCCTGTCCGACGCCTCGCAGAAAATCGGCGACATCGTGCAGGTGATCCAGGACATCGCCAGCCAGACCAACCTGCTGGCGCTGAATGCGACGATCGAGGCGGCTCGCGCCGGTGAGGCCGGCAAGGGCTTCGCCGTGGTGGCGAGCGAGGTGAAGACGCTCGCCAACCAGACGACCAAGGCCACGGCGGAAATCCAGCAGCAGATCAACGGCATCCAGGCGGAAACCACAAGGCTGGCGCAGGCGATCTCCGGCATCGGCAAGACGGTCGCCGACATGCGTGTGATCTCCACCGATATCGCCGTGGCGATGGAACAACAGGGCGCGACGACGCAGGAAATCGCGCGCAACATCAACCAGGCGGCGAGCAGCACGAAAGACGTCTCCACCAACATCGCCGGGGTCGCGCAGGCGGCGGATACCACCACGCGATCCGTGACCGAGTTGCATCAGGCATCCGACGCGCTGCTGCGTGAGGCAAACCTTCTGAGCGCCGGGATGTCGGACTTCTTCAAGGAGATGCGGGCGGCCTGAGGGGTCGCGATGGACTGGCTCCGCCCCATGTTCCTACACTGACGGGCAACAAAGCCGGAGAAGATGGCCATGCAACAGTCTGAGTCGAGCGCCCGCCCCTTCGCCGTCTAGCCGCGAGGATGGACGTACGGCTGGAACGGATGCGGCTGGCCGATCTGCCCGATCTGGCTGCCTTGGCGGGAATCGAGCGCCTGTTCCTGACCCGCACGCCGATCAGTGACCTAACCCCGCTGGCGGGGCTGATCTCCCTTCGGGTGCTCGGGCTGCGGCTGACCCGGGTTGCCGACGTTGCGCCGCTGGCCGGTCTGAACCGGCTGGAAAGCCTGATCCTGTCGTTTACCCCGGTCGCCCAGGTGGCGCCGCTGGCGGCCCTGCGGCGGCTGCACAGTCTGTACCTGACCGGCACCATGATCGCCGATATCGCGCCGCTGGCCGGGTTGACCGGGTTGACCCGCCTGGATCTGGGTGGCACCGCGGTGGCGGATCTCCGCCCGCTGGCCGATCTGACCGCACTGGAGAGTCTGCAACTGTCCAGCACGAAGGTAACCGATCTGGCACCTTTGCGGCGATTGACGAAACTGCGTGTTCTGGAACTAGGCGATACGGCGGTTGCCGATCTGACCCCTCTGGCCGGGCTGACAGCGTTGCGGCGGCTGGATATCAGGGGAACCCCGGCGACGGATCACCCGGCGCTATCCGGCCTGAAGGGCTGTGAAATCGTGTCTTCGGCGACGTTCAGACGGCCGAGGGGCGGCGCGCCGTGAAACGCGCACCGCCCCCACGCATTCAAACCTAGGACTTGTGGCGAATAACCAATCGTTCGGTTAGCGCCGCCAGCCTTCCACCGTCATGCCAGGCGCAGGCCGCCATCCACGACTTGCCGTGCGAGCCTCGGAAAAGGCGTGGTTAGCGGGCTTTCGCCCGCTATGCCGGGATTGGGTGGCAACACCAGCGTCGAAGCAGTTATTTCCCCACGGACCCTTAGCGCGAGTAGAACTCGACCACCAGGTTCGGTTCCATCTGCACCGGATACGGCACGTCGGACAGCTTCGGGGCGCGGGCGAACCGACCCTTCATGGCGCGGTGATCGACCTCCAGATATTCCGGAACGTCGCGCTCACTGCTCTGGGTCGCGTCCAGCACCACGGCGAGTTGCTTGGATTTCTCCTTCACCTCGATCGTGTCGTTGTCCTTGACCAGGTAGGACGGGATGTTCACCCGCTTGCCGTTGACCAGCAGATGGCCGTGGGAGACGAACTGACGCGCGGCGAACGGGGTGACGGCGAACTTCAGGCGGTAGGTCACCGCGTCCAGCCGGCGCTCCAGGATCTCGATCAGGTTCTCCGAGGTGTCGCCCTTCCGGCGGACGGCTTCCTCATAATATTTCCGGAACTGCTTCTCGCTGATGTTGCCGTAGTAGCCCTTCAGCTTCTGCTTCGCCATCAACTGGGTGCCGAAATCGGTCGGCTTCTTGCGGCGCTGGCCGTGCTGGCCGGGGCCGTATTCACGCTTGTTGACGGGCGACTTGGGCCGGCCCCAGAGGTTGATCCCGAGGCGGCGGTTGATCTTGTACTTCGATTCGGCGCGTTTAGTCATGGGCGCGTTGGCCCCTTTCAAGTCCTGTTGTTGCACCGGTAGGCCCATTGGTCGCATACCAATGGACGGGCGCGGACCCTGAAGATCCGTCCACGTTCCCGGCCGTGAAGAGCGGCGCGTATAAGCGCGCGGGTGGCGGGTTGTCAAACATTGGTGGCGCCGTTAGCAACCCACCGCATGATCACACGTGGCGATATTCTCTGGCTCGGCGTTTCCTCCGGCGTCATCGGCAGCCTGGTCGGCGGCATGATGCTGGGCATCGGGCTGGACCTGATCGTCAACGGCCAGCCCTGGGGCTGGTTCCTGCTGCTGCCGGGCGCCCCGGTCTCGGCGATCCCCGGCTGGCTGCTGGCGCGGAAGCTGGCGCGACAGATCTGACCCGGCCGAACCCACGAATGTTTTGATCTCGGCGCCGGACTCCGTTACAAACCCGGCGCCATCGTTGCGCGGCAAATCCCATACCGCGATCTCGCAACGTCCTGGCGACAGCAACCAGCGAGGTCAAGATGGCTGATCCCGTCCGTCTGCCGATCATCGCCGCGACGGCCGGCAGCGGCTATACATTGGCCCTTTCGGTGGGCGGTCAGAACACGCAAGTGCCGGTCATACTGGATACCGGCAGCAGCACGACCGCTGTGCTCAGCCAGTTGTACGATCCCGGCGCGGACCCGGCCGCCACCACCACACAGCTTTTGCAGAGCAGCAGCTTCGGCGCCGGCTATTTGGCCGCGGTGGTGCAAGCGCCGGTCGGGTTTGCCGGGGCTGCCAGTCCGGTCACCCTGGCGACAGCGAACCTGAGCGTCGTGTATAACGTCAATCAATCCCCGTTCGGCCGAGCGTTCGGCATCGTGGGGCTGGCCTATCCCGCGCTCAGCCTGGCCAATCGCATGGCGGACAACACCTGGACGAAAAAATACACCCAGGCCGAGTTCCAGGCCGCGGCATCCGCCGGGCCGGTCGCGCCGTACCTCGACCAACTGGTCGCGGACGGGCAGATCACGAACAAATTCGCTTTTTCGGTGCAGCGGTCCTTCAGGAGCCAGGCCGCTGGCAGTGATCAGCTCAACACCGGTCTGTTTGTTCTTGGCGACTGCGAGGACTGCACCGATCTATTCAAGGGCGACTTCGCCTCGGTTCCAATCGTTCATGAATCTTACTTCGGCACCAACCTCCTGGCGATCAGGATCGGCGACCAGGCCATCCAGGTGCCGCCCCTGCCCGCCGGCAGTCCGGCCGCATCGAATTCTTTCATCGACAGCGGCTGCAACTTCCTGCAGTTCGAGACGGATCTGTATCAGCGCGTCCTCGCGGCGTTCGGCGCAACGAACGGCGCAACACTTAAAGCCGGCCAGGCCACCCAGGCACAGCTGGGCCTGGACGATTGGCCGAACATCGAGCTTGTTCTGGCAGGTGCCGGGGGCAGCCAGATCACCCTCGCCGTGGCACCGAAGGACTACTGGCAGTTCGACAGTCCGGGGCCCGGCACCGCAAGACCGGCGCTGTCCACCGGCGCGACTCCGTTTCCGGGCCAGTCGATACTCGGGTTGCCGCTGTTCGCCGGCCATTACGTGGTGTTCGACCGAAGCGGTGGGCCCGGCCAGGGCGTGATCAAATTCGCCGCCCAGCCGGCAGCAGATACCGCCCCGCTGATTTCGTAGTCCCCAGGCCGATATCCCTGGGTTCGCGGGATGCGAACGCAGGGCCTCATTCGGTTAGAGCGTCTTCATATACTCGACCAAAGCCGCACGGTCCGCGTCGGTCAGTCCGGCATTGTTGTAGTCATGGCCGGCGTTGCTGTTGCCCGGCAGGCTGGTGTCGAACAGGAAGCTGTTGTCAGCCGATTTGGCGGTCAGGTAGCCGACGGTCTTCGGATCGAATTCGCGGGATCCGGTGTAGAACGTCTTGCTCCGTTGCGCCGGCGGCAGAAGGATTTCCCACAGGTTGGGCACCGAACCGTTATGCAGGAATGGCGCGGTCGCCCAGATGCCCTGCAGCGGCCGGCCCTTGTAGACCATCTTCGGGTCGGTGGGATCGTCGTGGAAATTCTTGCAGTTCGCGGCCCGCGCGTTCTTGGCATCGATCGCGGCGGCGAAACTCGGAGGCACCGGCGGCGGCAGCCCGTTCGAGTGGAAAATCACCAGCTTGGCGACCTCCCACTTGTTGTTCGCCAGCACGCCGGTTACGGCATTCGTCAGCAGCACCAGGTTCTGCGCCGGGTCCTGGATCGGCTGACCCACGACGACATTGGCCTTGTTGCCGGCGAAAAGACCCGCATTGGCCGAGTCCAGCACCGCGTTGCAGGCCATCCAGAAATCGGTTCCGGACCCCTGTTCCTTGGTTCCCGCCACCGGGAAAACCGGCTGCAGCGTGACCTTGAACTGTTCCGTCAGGTCGCCTTGCGGCTTGATCGGCACGGTGTGGCACCTGGCGCAATCATTGGCGAACAATTGCCGTCCGGTGTCGGCCAGTTTGGCATCGATGGGGCCGAACGCGGCGGGCCATACCGGCGGTTTCAGGGTCTGAAGCTGTGCCTCCATATCGTTCAGTATTTTCACGTTCACACTGGACGCATAGCCCCCAAGGCCGGGGTTTTTCTTGATCGCGACATCGCCGAACACACCGATGACTTCACCGCTGTTGCGCCCGAGCGCCCCGACATGCACGCCCGCGACGACAGTATTCGCTGCGATCCCGTTCCATTCCACCCGATCCAGCTGAGGCACATTCCACAGGAACGGAAAGCTGGTGGGCGCATCGGACGGATTGGCGGTCTGCTGCAAAATCGTCGATGGTGTCGCCAGCAACGATATCTTGTTGTAGATGTGGCCGATGGCATCCAGGCGGCCATAGCCATACGCCGGGATCCGCGAGGTCGGATCGGCTCGGTTCGGATCGTTCAGGGTGTCCAGCTTGTCGTTCCAGGCGAACCACTTGCCGAGCGCCGTTTTCAACATGGACCGATCTGTCGATGATGCTGTCGCACCCAGAACCTTGCTGGCAAAACGATCGAATTTCGCGTCGATGGTTGAGGTCTCATAGACGGCGAGGGACAGATCCGCGGTGAAGGACTGGAAATCGGTCAATGACGGGCCACCGTCGGCGCGGAAGGTCGTTCCCTTGTAGGTCATTTCGGTCGTATGACAAGCCGAACAATTCATGCCGACCCATGGTTCGGCCTTGCCCTGGGCGGTTTTCCATTGCAGCTGGGTGAACGGCACGTTGGAACCCGACTGGCAATCGACCGCGAAACCCAGCGGCAGCGACTGGTCGAACGGACATTTCGCGTCGGGGCTTTGCCCTTTCGGGTTCGGCAGATAGCGGAACGTCTGCATATAGGCCGGATCGAGGAACATACCGGTGTTGTCCGCGCCCGGCTGTTCCAGATTGTCGAGCCAGGCTCGCGGGATCAGGCGCGAACCTTGCGATGCCGTGTACCAGGACCCGCGTGCATTCGCATCCCAGCCCTGCGAAATATCGGCCGGCGTCGCTGGGTTGGACGCCGCGCAGCCAAATATTATCATGACGACCAAAGCCGGAAGCGCGATCGACAGCCACTGGACAAAACGTGACATTGAATCCTCCAATTCTTTCGTCGAAGAGCCACGGCCAGCAGATAAGGCAGTTGTTGGTTAGTGGTTATCGTCACCGTAGCGAATACAACGACGATCGCAATCATTTTTCTTGCGTAATACGGGTGCGGCATCGCGATTTTCTATGGAACCGACCTTTTGGACCCGTGTTGATTAATTTTTTCTCCTATACTCGTAAAATGATCGCGTGCGAAAGGTTCGTGCCGTACGCTACGATGCCGTGACAAGAGCGCAGGGGGCGCAACCGTGACATCGCGACACTGGATGCTGATTCCGATCCTGTTGACGCTGAACAGCGCGTTGCTCGCCGCCGATGAACTCCCGATCACCCAGGACCAGGCGATGGCGCTGATGCACGCGGGCAAACGCCAGGCGGCGCTGCACGCGCTCGACGCCATCATCGCCGACGACCCGCCCGACCCGAGCGAGGCATTGTACGCCGCGAGTTTGATCGATTTGCAGAACGATGACTGGCGGACGGCCAAACCGTATGTGCAGCGGCTGATCAAGCTTCATCCCGGTTCGTTTCAGGCCTGGGAATTGATGGTGCAGGTGGAACAGGCCGCGGGCGACGATGAGGACCGCGACCTCGCGATCCAATCGCTCTATGCGGCATGGCGCGGCGCGTCCGATCCGCAGACACGGTCGCAGGTCGCATTCGTGCGCGACCGTATCGTCGGACCGAGGCACACGCTGATCGCGCAGCAAACGCTGGAGACGGGCGGCGACAAGATCCTGCGCTTTCTGTTCCAGCCGGCGGACGAGGCGGGCACCGCGCGCAATCTGATTGTGGTGCAGTCCGACGGTGCGACCAACGAGCGTTGGCGGGAAGACGGCACCGTGCCGTACGGAACGGTGGTCTATCACCTCGATACCGTCGACACCGTTGCCAACGGCCAGCAGGTGGTTCGACCCTACAAATACTACCTGGAGCCGCCCGATTACGACGAGGTACGGGCCCAGGTCGTCGCGATCCTGGCCGGCACTGCCAAGCCGCTGACCGGGCAGGCCGATCCGTTCTGGGCGGGCACGCCGTAGCGTCAGCTTGCGGTCATGCCGCCATCGACCTCATACGCCGCGCCGGTGACGTAGCTGGCGCGGTCGGAGCAGAGCCAGACCACCATCTCGGCGATTTCACCGGGTTCGCCGAAGCGGCGCATCGGGGTGCGGGCGAGGACGGCGTCGGCGCGGTGCTCGCGGACCGGGCCGGTCATGCGGGTGACGATGTAGCCGGGGCAGACGGCGTTCACCCGGAGGTTTTGTTCGGCATATTCAACCGCGGCGGACTTGGTCAGGCCGATCACGCCGTGCTTGGCGGCGACGTAGCCGCTGGAGGTGCGGAGGCCGAGCAGGCCGGCGATGGAGGCGGTGTTGACGATGGCGCCGCCGCCGGACGCGAGCATCAGCGGGATCTCGTGCTTCATGCAGAGCCAGACGCCTTTCAGGTTGACCTCGATCATGCGGTCGAAGGATTTCTCCGACCATTCGTGGGTGAGCTGGCCGGAGGATTCCACCTGGTGGCCGGCGATGCCTGCGTTGTTGAAGGCGCAATCGAGCTTGCCGTAGGCGGCGATGGTGCCGTCGAGCATGGCCTTGACCTGGGCGGCGACGGTGACATCGCCGGAGAGGGAGATCGCCTGGCCGCCGGCGGCGTTGATCAGGGCGACGGTTTCGCGGGCGGAGTCCGCCTCAAAGTCGGCAACCGCGACGCGGGCGCCTTCTCGGGCCATTGCCAGGGCGGTGGCTCGGCCGATGCCATTGCCGCCGCCGGTCACCAGGGCGACTTTTGCGTCGAGTATGCCGGGCATTTTGTTTCCTCCGTTGGGTCCGCCGGCAGCCTCGCGCGGCGGGTCCGAATGATCAACCCGCGGTCAGTGGAAGACGCGGCCGGCGTCGATGACGATGGTCTGGCCGGTCATGGTTTCGGTGCGGCACATGGTAACGACCATGTCGGCGCAGTCGTCCTTGTCGGCGGCTTTCTTCAGCAGCGCGGTGGAGGCGGAGCGCTCGATCATCTCGGGGCGGAGGTTGGCGGTGGCGCGGGTGCCCTCGATCAGGCCGGGGGCGACGCAGTTGACCAGGGTCTCCGGGGCCATGGCGACGGCCATGCAGCGGGTCAGGTGGATCAGGCCGGCCTTGGACACGGCGTAGGCGATGGAGGAGCCGGTCGGGTGCAGGCCGGCGACGGAGGCGATGTTGACGACGCGCCCCCTGCCCTGCGCCTTCATGATCGGTGCGGCGGCCTGGGTCAGGCGCATCGGGCCGGTCAGGTTGACCGCCATGATCTTGTCCCACACCTGGGGCGTCATGTCGTCCAGGTTGGCGAATGGGACGGCATGGTTGTAGGCCGCGTCGTTGATCAGGATGTCGAGGCGGCCGAAACGTTTCATAACGTTGTCGATCAGCGCCTGTATCGCGGCGCTGTCGGTGATGTCGCAGGCGAACGCGGCGACGTTGACCTGATAGCGCGCAGCCAGGTCTCGGGCCACGGTTTCGGCCTGATCCCGGCTTTGGGCATACATCACCGCGATATGGGCGCCCTCCTTCGCCAAAGCGTGGCAGATACGTTGACCGAGACCGCCATTACCACCGGTGACAAGGGCGACCGCGCCTTTGAGATCCATGGGATTCCTCCTGTTTGGCGGCAGTGTGGTGCCTGGAGGTCGGGGCGGCAAGCCGTCGGTCGTTGGGCCTCGGCGTGGCCTGGGGGAGCGTCAGTCGGCGCCTTGCAACTGCTCCGCTGCCCGGCTGGCGTGATCGCGCAGCAGATCGAGCACCGCCTGAACGCATTGCCCGCATTGCGCCCGGCAGCCGCAGGCGGCGTAGATTTCCCCCGGACGGGTGCTACCGGTGGCGATCGCGGCCTGCTTCAGCTTCCGGTCGGTCAGTGCATTGCAAAGGCAGATATACACTTGCGTTCATCCATGTCGCTGGCATGGCCTTAGCCGATGTGCAAATGACTCGCAAGTGCAAACGCAACTGGGCAGCATGCCGATCGGCGTCACGCAACCCGGCACGACAGCGCCAAGCCGGCGACGAAGCGGCCGATATTGTCGATAACAAGCGCCCCGATGCGCCTGCGCACGGCGGGACTGCCCATCCCGGACACGTGTGGCGTGACGATCAGGTTCGGGCATAACCACAAAGGATGATCCGGCGGCGGCGGTTCCGGATCGGTGACGTCCAGGCCTGCGGCGGCGAGGTGACCGCTGTTGAGCGCCTCGATGAGTGCGGCGGTGTCGACGATGGGGCCGCGTGCGATGTTCACCAGAATGCCGTTCGGCTTCATCGCGCTCAGCGCCGCGGCGTCGATCATGCCTTTGGTTTCCTCGGTCAGGGCGGCGGTCACGATCAGCGAGTCGGCGTCGGCCAGCACGCGATGCAACTGGGACGACGGGACGATGGCATCGGCGAATACGTCATCCCGCGTGGAACGGGCGATGGCGATCACCCGGGCACCGAAGGCTTTGGCCCGGCGGGCCGTTTCGCGGCCGATGCCGCCATAGCCGAGGATGGCGACGGTCGAATCCTCCAGCGTCGCCGGCGGCAGGGCGATGTTGCGGTCGAACACGTGGCGCGACTGCGGTTCGGCGTAGAGGTGCAGCCGGCGGGTCAGCGCGGCCAGCAGCATGATCGCGTGTTCGGCGACCATCGGGCCGTGGCTGTGGCCGGCATTGGTGACGTGGACGGTGTCGGGCACGCCGTGGAAGGTGATGCCGTCGTAGCCGGCGGTGGTCAGTTGGATCCAGCGCAGCCGCCTGCCCTTCTGCCGCACCAGACCCGCCACGTCGGCGGTATAGAAGTGGCCCAGCATGACGATGCCGTCGGCGTCGGGCAGTGCTTCCGCCAGGTCCGCCACCGACCGCACGCGGCTGAACCGGATCGCCGGTGCGGCGCTCAGCAGGTCGGCCAGGTAATCGTCCAGCGGACTCCACAGCAGGATGTGAGGCGTCATGGCCGGATGGACTTTCTGATGGGATCGGAGAAACAGTAAGCCATGCCGTCCGGAGAACACCAAATGACCCGCCACGACCTGCGCCACCAGGGCGAGACCATGCTGCGAACCCTGTTCGGTTCCACCGCCCAGCCGGCCGGGCTGGCGAATTTGCTGACTGAGGCGGCGTATGGCGGCATCTGGACGCGTCCGGACCTGTCGCTGCACGACCGGCTGATCTGTTCGATCGCGGCGCTGGGTGTGGGGCCTCGGCTGAAGGCGCTGCGGCGGCATATCGGGGCGGGGCTGGACCATGGCCTGACGGCAGAGGCGATACGGGAAATCCTGGTGCAGGCCTCGTTGTATTCCGGATTCTCGGCGGCGGAGGAAAGCCTGGCGCTGGCGGGCGAGATGTTCGCCGAACGCGGCATCCAGTTTCCGGCCGATCCGCCGGAGGACGCGTCGCTGGAGGAGCTCGACCGGCGCGGGGCGGCACTCATGGCGGATTTGCATGGCAGCCGAGCGGGTCAGGGATATGCGGCGCCGGATAATCCGGTGACGGGGCAGTTGTATCCGGCGGCGATCCGTTACGGGTATGGTGAGATCTGGTCGCGGCCGGGTCTGGAGCGGCGGGAGCGGGCGCTGGTCGCCGTCGCCGCGTTCACCGCATTGCGGCTGCCGGAGCAGGCGGCGAAGTTCGGGCAGTCGGCACTGAATGTCGGGCTGACGAAGGCGCAGGTGATCGAGGCGATCATCCAGACGGCGCCACTGACCGGGTTTCCGCCGGCACTGAACGCGCTGGGTGCGGTCAGCGCGGCATTCTCGGCATGACCGGGATCGTCTACGGGGCGGTTCGGCTTGGTGTGCTGGTGCCTTCGGGGAACAGCGTCGCCGAAACCGAGTTGCGGGCGATGCTGCCCGACTCAGTAACGATGTTGACGACACGTCTGGCGTTGCGCGGCAGTTCGGAAACCGAGTTGCTGGCGATGCTGACGGATCTGGATCGAGCGGCAACGTTGCTGGGGCATGCGGAGCCGGATGCGATCGCGTTCCATTGCACAGCGGTATCGACATATGCGCCCCACATGGCCGGCGAAATCCGTGATCGGATCACCGCCGCGACAGGGCGGCCGGCGATCGCGACGGCAGATGCGATCCTGGCGGCGTTTCGGGTGCTGGCGGCGCGGCGGGTGCTGCTGGTGACGCCGTACATCGCGCCGGTGCATCAGCGGGAGATCGATTTTCTGACCGCTTGCGGATTGGCGGTCGTTGGCGGCAGTTGTCTTGGGGTCGATACGAATACCGAGATGGCTCGGATCGAGCCGGCGGTGATCGCGGCTCAGGTGCGGGACGCGGCCGTGGGCGTGGCGGCCGATGCGTGTTTCATCAGTTGCACCGCGATCCGATCGGCGGGGCT
>DATAZJ010000517.1:0-6978 GCA_036272115.1 Rhodopila sp.
GCTCGTTTGCCACGGTCGAGGCATCGTCTGCCTCACTCAGCGCCAACACCATAAACGTCCGCCGACGCTGATCAGGTGTCAGCAGCCCAACCAAGCTCACCCAGTCCGAAAACGTCTCGACATCCATGCTGAACCCCAACCGCCGGATAACCAGCCATATCAGTTTCAACAATGAACGCTATAAGAGCCACCGGCGTTGATGCAGACTCCTCGGTTGACCCCGTCCGTCATGCCGGCGCATGCCGGTATCCACGCCTTTTACGAGCGGAAACAAAGGCATCGATGGCGAGCATGCGTTCGCCATGACGGATGCACGGCGCTGCCGCTGGGTCAACATCAAGGGCGATTGGTAGTATCCGGGTCCCCCAGGCTAACCCAGCCGTGCGCGCAACGCTTCGAGTTCCTCCAGCGCTTCCACCAGCAAAGCCCGCAGCCGCTCGTGCTCCGGGTCCAGCCTTGGACGAGGCGTGGCGCGGATCATTTGGGCGATCGACGGCGGTGAGGGCATCAGTTCGAGGCCGGGGATCAGTGGCGGGTCGTCCGGGGACAGGCCGGCCTTCTCCGCCTCCGCTGCGGCGCGTTCGTCGGCCGTCGGCGGCGGAATGTCGTCGGACAACTGGCCGCCGCCCTCCCGCAGCAGCCGCTGCACACCCTTGATGGTGTAGCCCTGGGTGTACAGCAGGTCGGCGATCCGCCGTAGCAGCACAATGTCATCCGGCCGATAATACCGCCGGCCGCCGCCGCGCTTCAGTGGGCGGACCTGCGGGAACTTTGTCTCCCAGAACCGCAGTACATGCTGCGGGATGTGAAGATCGTCCGCTACCTCACTGATCGTGCGAAAGGCATTGGGCGCCTTCTTCGGCCGGAGCCGCATCCCCTGGTCGAGACCATCATCTTTCTGATCGTCGCTCATGAGGGAGTCCATGGGTCGGCCTCCCGCTTAATCTCTATGCGGGGTGGGTCATTCATCATCGTCCGTACCGGGTGTTGTGCCGTTGACATGAGCCTTCAGCACATGGCTTGGCCTGAACACGAGGACACGGCGCGGCAGGATGGGCACTTCTTCGCCGGTCTTCGGATTGCGCCCGATCCGGCGGCCTTTTTGTCTGACAGAAAACGTCCCGAACCCACTGATTTTAACGGATTCACCCTTCTCAAGATGCGTGGCAACGCGCTCCAGCACATCTTCCAGCAGATCGGCTGACTCGTTCCGAGACAGCCCCACCTGTGTGTAGATCATTTCGGCAATGTGGGCGCGGGTGATCGTCAGCATGCCGGGACGCTATGCAGGTCGTGCCGGCACGTCAAGGTTCGAAATGAAAAAATCTTACCGGATCAGGGGTTTGCGGCCGGTCTTGGCGGCAATGTCACAGCCGGACCAGCGCCGACCCCCAGGTGAGGCCGCCGCCCAGCGCCTCAAGCACCACCAGATCGCCGGACTTGATGCGTCCGTCGGCGCGTGCCTCGGCCAGGGCCAGGGGAACGGACGCCGCGGACGTGTTGGCGTGGCGGTCCACCGTCACCACCACGCGCTCCGGCGGTAATCCCAGTTTCTTCCCCATCGCATTGATAATGCGGCTGTTTGCCTGGTGCGGTACCAGCCAGTCGATGTCGGCGTGACCCAGGCCATTGGCGGCCAGTGCTTCGTCCACCGCCTCGGCCAGCCGGGTGACCGCGTGGCGGAACACTTCCCGGCCATGCATCACCAGATGACCAGGCTTATCGGGCTGGCCGACGGCACCATCGACATACAGGATGTCTCCGAGGGTGCCCTGCGCGTGGATGTGGGTGGACAGGACGCCACGCCGGTCATCGTCCGCGACACTCGCCGCACGCAAGAAAACCGCACCGGCGCCATCGCCGAACAACACGCAGGTGCCCCGGTCCTGCCAGTTGAGGATGCGCGAGTAGACCTCGCTGCCGATCACCAGCACGCCGCGCACCTGCCCGGCCCTGATCATGCCATCGGCGACCGATAGGGCATAGATGAAGCCGGCGCACGCGGCCGACAGGTCGAACCCAAAACCCTGCGTCACACCCAGCGCCGCCTGCACCCGCAGCGCGGAGGCCGGGAACGCCTGGTCAGGCGTGCTGGTGGCCAGGATGATGGCATCGACATCCGCCGCGGTGGCGCCGGCATCGATCAGCGCGGCGGCGGCGGCCTTGGTGCCCATGAACGCGGTCGTCTCATGTGCCGCGGCGAAATGCCGCTGGCGTATCCCCGTCCGCTCCTGGATCCACGCATCGGAGGTATCGACGGTGCGCGACAATTCGTCGTTGGTGACGATCCGTTCGGGCAGATAGCCCCCACAGCCGGCGAGGATGGAACGAGGCGGCATCACGGATCCTGGTCAAGCGGTGGCGAGATGGGGGCCATCGCCGGTGCTCGGTTTTGAGACATCCTGGGGCGAATCGCCGGCGGGCTTGTGATCGCGTCCGTTTTTCTCCGCCGCCCCGTTTTTGTCCAGCGCAATACGCGCGAGGTCCTCGCGGATACGGTCGTTGAACCGGTGGGTGACCATGTCCATGGCGACATCGACGGCATGAGCAAAACCTTGCGCGTCGGTACCGCCATGCGACTTCACCACCACACCGTTCAGACCGACCATCACCGCCCCGTTGTAGCGGCGCGGATCGAGCCATTCCCGCAACCGGTCCAGCCCCGGCCGCACCATCAGATAAGCGAGCTTTCCGACGATCCCGCTGGTGAAGACCTGCTTGAGGAACTCGCCGATCAGCTTCAGCGCCCCTTCCCCGGTCTTCAGCGCGACGTTGCCGGTGAACCCATCGGTGACGATCACGTCGGTGGTGCCGGCGGCGATGTCGTGGCCCTCGACGAAGCCATGGAATTGCGGACCGATATGGCTGGCGCGCAGGATTTCCGCCGCGTCGCGCACCGTATCGTCGCCTTTCAGTTCCTCCGACCCGACATTCAGCAGCCCGATCGTGGGCGACGTCAGTCCCAGGACGGTGCGGGCGAACACGTCGCCCATCACGGCGAATTCCACCAGATTGCGCACGTCGCACTGTACGTTGGCGCCGAGATCGAGCATGACGACGTCGCCACGTGCGGATGGCGCGATGCCGGCCATTGCCGGACGGTCGATCCCCGGAAGCGACTTGATGTAGACCTTCGACAGCGCCAGCAGCGCGCCGGTATTCCCGGCGGAGACCAGGCCCGACGCCTCCCGCGATGCGACCGCGTCGACCGCAAGGCGCATGGAAGATTGTCGGCTGCGCAGCGCGGCAGTCGGCTTCATGTCGTTGCTGATGACATTGGGGGCATGCCGCACGGTGCAGGCGGCTTGCGCACGCTTATGCCGGGCCAGCAGCGCCGTCAGCACGGGCTCATCACCGACCAGCAGGAAGCGGGCCGACGGGTGGCGTTCGGCCGCGATCTCCAGGCCTTGGACAACCATGTCGGGGGCCTTGTCGCCCCCCATGGCATCCACCGCCAGGGTAAATGGACCGGTCACGGGCGCATCGAGGGAACGCCGCGACCCGGCCTCAGACCCGGACAGCGCCCCGCAGCGGCTTCCCGGCTGCGATCACTTCGCGTCCGTCATAGTGGCCGCAATGGCTGCACACATGATGGGGCCGCTTCAGTTCACCACAGTTCTTGCACTCCGCATGCGCTTCATGCGGCAGCGCCTGATGGCTGCGGCGCATGCCGGCGCGCGAGGGGGATGTTTTTCTCTTGGGTACAGCCATGGGACGATGCCCCTTCTCTAACAACGCTTGCCCCGCGAGTCGTGCGAGGCATTCCAGAATCCACGATCGGATAAACGCGAGCGGCGCCGTCTAGCAGAGCAACCGCGCCGTCGCAATGGCTTATGCAAGAGAACCGGCAGTCACCTCAATGCAACCGCGCCACGACAGCCGCATTTGCGCGCATCACCAGGACGCGGCGGATCTTGTGCGACGGCGTCAACAGCCCGTTCTCGATGGTGAACGGCGCCACCAGCGCGTGCTTGCGGATGCGTTCGGTCACCGACAGCCGCAGATTGGTCCGGTTGACCGCCAGCGCCACCGCCACGTCGTCGTAGCCCTCCGCCTGGACGACAAGGGCGCTGACGCCGCTGCGGCCCTCACCGGTCACCACCGCCTGGGCGATCTCGGTTTCGGCCATCAGCATGCCCTCGATCTTGGCCGGCGAGACGTTCTCGCCGCCGGACAGGACGATCATGTCCTTCTTTCGGTCGGTGATCCGCAGATAGCCGCGATCGAGCACGCCGATGTCGCCGGTATGCAGCCAGCCGTCCTGGATCGCCGCTTCGGTGTCCGCCGGGCGATTCCAGTAGCCGTCCATGACCAGCCCGCCGCGCACCAGGATCTCACCATCTTCGGCGAGGCGCAGGTCCACCCCGTTCAGCGGTTTGCCGACGGTGTCGATGCGGATAGCGTCCGGCGGGTTGGCGCTGATGACGGGGCCGGCCTCGGTCTGGCCGTAGCCTTGCATGATCCGCAGTCCCAGCGCCTGGAAGAAACGGCCCACCTCCGGTTCCAGGCGCGCGCCCCCGGACATGGCGGCGACCAGCCTGCCGCCGAAGCGTGCCCGCACCTTGGCGCGCACCAGGCGATCCAGGACCGGATCGAGCGCCTGCTCCGCCAGCGTCAGCCGGATGCCGTCCACCCGCTTCAGGCCGGTTGCCACCGCCATCTGGAACAGCCGGCGGCGAAAGGGCTTTTCCCGCGCCACCTGGGTCAGCACGCGGGCGCGGATAACCTCCAGCACCCGCGGCACGGCGGTCAGGATGGTCGGGCGGACGGTCAGCATGTCGGCGGCGAGATGCTCGACGCCGCGGGCGTAGACGATTTCCGTGCCCAGGCTGAGCAGGAAGAACTGGCCCACCGTGTGTTCATAGCTGTGCGACACCGGCAGGTAGGACAGGTAGGTCTCGTCCTTCAGCCGCAGCGGCCGCACCAGGTCGAATGCGCCGGCGCAGTTGGACAGGATGCAGCGATGCGGCAGCATCACCCCGCGGGGCGACCCGCCGGTGCCGGAGGTATAGATCAGGCACGCCAGCGCGGTCGGTGGGATGCCGGCGGCCTCCAGCGCGATGTCGTCCGGCGGACATTGGTCCTGGATCAGGCTGTCCCATCGGAGAATTCTTGTTGCGCTGTCGGATAGTGGCTCGTCCAGCACCACCAGCAGGTCCAACGTGTCCACTTTCGCCGCGGCCGCCAGCAGCCGTTCGGCCAGCGCCGTGGAGGAGACGATCGCCGCGCGGGCGCCCGAGTCGCGCAGCAGATGCGCGTGGTCGTCGACCGTATTGGTCGTGTAGGCCGGCACCGGAACCGCCCGGATAGCCATCAACGCCGTCTCGGCGATCGGGAACTCAGGCCGGTTTTCCATGCACAAAAGGACTCGATCGCCCGCCGACACGCCCGCCGCGCGCAAACCGCGGGCAGAGGACGCCGCCATGCGGCCGAATTCGCCCCAGGTGATGGACAGCCAGCGTCCGTCCCGCCAAGCCCGCAACATCTTCCTGTCCGGCCACCCCCGGGCCAGGCCGAACATCATGGCGGCCAGGTTCGGCCATGTCGGGTAAGTCTGCACGCATCCTCCGCTACCGGCGGGCGGGTCATGCGCCAGCCCTTTGACGTTCGCCCCTCCTAGCTTACATGACGGTCTGATGCAGCAGGCCAGGGACACGAAATCCGCGATGAGTCACGCAAGCACCGCCCAATCCGAATCCCTTCCGGCCTGGGACCTGTCCGATCTCTACCCATCCCCCGACAGCAAGGAGGTCGCCGCCGACCTGGACTGGGCGGAGCAGCGGGCCAAGTCATTCGCCCAGGCGCATGCCGGGACGCTCGCCAGCCTGTCCGGTGCCGCGCTCGCCGCGGTGATCGCCGAATACGAACGTATCCAGGAACGGCTCGGGCGCGTCGCGTCCTATGCGCAACTGCTGTTCGCGGGCGATTCCAGCGACGCCTCGATCGGCCGCTTCTACCAGACGGTGAATGAGCGGGTCACCGCGATCGGCAGCGACCTGATCTTCTTCGCGCTGGAGATGAACCGGGTAGACGACGCGGTGCTGGAAACCAAGCTTGCCGATCCGGCGCTGGCCCGCTACCGGCCCTGGCTGCGCGACCTGCGGGTGTTCCGGCCGCACCAACTCAGCGACGACCTGGAAAAGCTGACGCATGAGCGCGACCTGACCGCCAGCGCCGCCTGGTCGCGGCTGTTCGACGAAACCGTCGCCGCCATGCGCATCAAGCTGGACGGCGAGGAACTGACGGTCAGCGCCACCCTCAACAAGCTCTCCGACCGCGACCGCTCGGTGCGCGAGGCCGCCGGCAAGGCGATCGGCACGGCGTTCGGCGACAACATCCGGCTGTTCTCCCTGATCACCAACACCCTGGCCAAGGACAAGGAGATCGAGGACACTTGGCGCCACTTCCCCCGCCCCGGCAGTTACCGCAATCGCGCCAACATGGTGGAGGATGAGGTCGTCGACGCGCTGGCAACAGCGGTGCGCCAGTCGTACCCCAGGCTGTCGCACCGCTACTACCAGATGAAGGCAAAGTGGCTCGGCTTGCCGAAGCTGCAGCACTGGGACCGCAACGCGCCACTGCCGAACGATGATGACCGGCTGATCACATGGCCGGATGCAAGCCGGCAGGTGCTGGATGCATATGGCGCGTTCAGTCCGGAACTGGCCTCGGTGGGACGGCGGTTTTTCGACAACGCCTGGATCGACGCGAGGCTGACCCCGGGCAAGGCGGGGGGCGCGTTCGCGCACCCGACGGTGCCCAGCGCGCATCCGTATCTGCTGCTGAATTATCACGGCAAGACGCGCGACGTGATGACGCTGGCGCATGAGTTGGGGCACGGCGTGCATCAGGTGCTGGCCGGGCCGCAGGGCGCGTTGATGTCGGGGACTCCATTAACGCTGGCGGAAACCGCGAGCGTGTTCGGTGAGATGCTGACGTTCCGCTCGCTGCTGGATTCCGCCGGTCAGGCGCAGCGCC
>DATAZJ010000518.1:0-4396 GCA_036272115.1 Rhodopila sp.
CGTCGTGTCATGTCTGTCGCCACCATGCGCGCACAAGGTCTTTTCCCTATGCCACCCTTGCCGCCAGCGTCACGGCGATGGGCCTGTGCCGCCCTGGCGCCGAAGCCCCACCAACCGGTCGCGGCGATCTTTCCGCCCTGGTGAACCGCTTCCCGCGGTTTCGAGGCGGCGCGCTATCGGGTGTCGCGATCGTCAGGACGGGCGGAGGCGGCTCTGTGTGCCTCCGGCCAACTCTCCGCCCATTGCGCCAAAATGACCGGGTCTGTGCGAGATTCCGTCGATGGCATGCGTGCCGCCTGAATTGGCGTCCGTGGCTCCACAACGGGCTTGCGTCCGCCCCATGTGTTCCTTATCCGCCTTCCATGCCCGATCCAGCCGTCTCGGCCGAAGCCGAACTCCGCCGCCTGCTCGACATCATGGCCGCGCTGCGCGACCCGGACACCGGCTGCCCCTGGGACAAGACCCAGACCTTCGACACCATCGCGCCCTACACGATCGAGGAAGCCTACGAGGTCGCCGACGCCATCGCCCAACGCGATTTCGCCGCGCTGCCCGATGAACTCGGTGACCTGCTGTTCCAGGTCGTCTATCACGCCCGCATGGCCGAGGAAGCCGGCCAGTTCGCCTTCGCCGACATCGCGAAATGCATCAGTGACAAGATGATACGCCGCCACCCTCATGTGTTCGGTGATGCGGCCGCCCGCGATGCCGCCGCCCAGACCGCGGCCTGGGAGACGCAAAAATCGGTCGAACGCGCCGCTCGTAAACAATCCGGCGCGCTTGCCGGGGTGCCTGTCGGCCTCCCTGCCCTGACCCGAGCCCTGAAGCTGACCAACCGCGCCGCTCGGGTTGGCTTCGATTGGCCGAATACCGAGCAGGTTCTGGCAAAATTGGACGAAGAAATTCAGGAACTTCGGGCAGAACTCTCAGACGCCGATCCAACGCGGTTGACCGACGAAGTGGGCGATCTGCTGTTCGTTCTCGCCAATCTGGCGCGCAAGCTGAACCTCGATCCGGAAACCTGCCTGCGCCACGCCAACGAGAAATTCTCCCGTCGATTCAACGCGATGGAACAGGATTTTGAGGCACAGGCGAAAACCCTGTCCGAACTGTCGCTGGAGGAAATGGAAGCCGGCTGGCAGAGGGTCAAACGCGCCGAACGGGCCTGACACCACAGTCAGCCGGCCCGGCGGAACGTCAGGTTGATGCGTGACCGCCCGGTGACGGAGTGCGATCCGTCCGCCAACGCCTCCACCCCATGGAACGCCAGCCGCGACGGCCCGCCCCACACCACCACGTCACCATTCTCCACGCGGATCCGCCGCGGTTTATCGGTCCGGCGCAGCCCGCCGAACAGGAACACCGCCGGCAATCCCAGCGAGACCGAGACGATCGGGCTGCCCGTGTCACGCTCGTCCCGGTCCTGATGCAGTGTCAGCCGGGCACCCGGTTCATAGAGATTGATCAGGCAGGCATCCGGCTGGAAACCCGGGTAACCGGCCTCGGCGGCGGCCTGGCCGGCCAGCGCACGAAACGCCGCCGGCATGGCAGGCCACCGCTGGCCGCTGTCGGGATCTGACTCCTGATACCGGTAACCGGTATGGCTGCTCACCCACCCGAGGGGCCCGCAATTGGTCATCGCCACCGACATCCGATGGCCGCCCGGCGTCACCAGATGCCGAAACGGCGCGACGGCCCGTATCCGCTCAACCTCGGCGACCAGCGCCGCGGCCGCCGGCCGAACCATCGCCCGCAGCACGACCGCCCCGGCTCCGATCGGTTCCGTGGTCCGCACGGCATCCAGGCCGGACAGCAGGTCATCCATGCGCGCACGATAGCCGCATCCGGTCGGGTGAGAAACCGGTCAGGGCGTGCCGGTGCCATGCGCCAGCATGACCGCGCCGCGCACCATGTCGGCAAACGCCTTGTCGAAGTCGACGCCACTGATTTGCCATGCGTGCTCGACGCCACCCAGGCGCACCTGCCAGACACCCACCCAACCCATCGCCCTGACGTCCATCGACAGTGACCCGGTGATCCGCACAGACCCCGGGTCCGGTGCGCCCAGCGGCGCCGGCACGCCGATAAGCCCGACGCCCCAGGCATCGAGGTCGTCATCGGTCGGGAAATGCACCCCCAGGCCGTATTCGGCGGCCACGCGCACGATGGTCTGGCGCATCTCCACGCCACGCGGGGTCTCGGCTGACAGCAGGAACGGCGACCAGTCACGGCGCACGATGATCACCGGCACCAGCAGCGGCCGAGGACCCCGCCACGGCGCGACACCCAGCCCGGACAGTGCGCTGTCGATCTTGGCCGGATTGAAATGCACCGTCAGTTCATAGGACCGGTCGTACGTTCCTTGGTCATCATGATGCAGGAACCACGCCCGCGGATCGACATAGCCGAACGTATCGACAAACGTATCGGCATGCTTCGCGAGTTCGGCCACCGCCTTGTCGTCCCGCAGCCGAGGCACGCCGGACACCTTGACCAGCACCTCGGTCAGACATTCGGCAAACCCCAGCGGCCGCTGCCGCATGTCGGTGCCGGTGACGACGGCCGTGGCCTGGTAGAGCGCGGGATCATCCTGCGCGCGCGCCCCGGCCGCGAACAGCACGACGCCGGCGAGCAGAACGAATATCGGCAGGCGGGTGGTCATGATCATGCGCATCTCGGTGTAATGGCCGGCCGCAAAGCGCCCCCATTGTCATCCGCCGCGCGACGCAGGCGCAAGTCTGCCTGCCGCCGCCCGGCAGTCGATCACCCCGGTTAGGGTCCGATGTGGAATAATCACGTTATCAAACACAATGTATCGGCCCCTCGCCGTCATGGCGGGCCTGCGCCCCATTGGCTTTAGGGGCCGACCAACCTCTCGTGTCATCACCGGCCTTGGCCCGGTGGCTTCCCCTGGAGCAGTCATTCCGCGTCGCAGCCTTAGTCGTCGAGACTGACATGCGCATCCGCCTGCCCCCTCATCCAATACCCCGACGCCTTCATCCACGCCTTCGGATGCCCCAGCGTCTCGCCCAAATAGGCCCGCAACACCCTAGCGACCCGCGCCTCGGCAGCAATCCAGATATAGCCATCCCCTTTGGGCAACGGCTCGCACGAAACGACGGCGGCCAGCAGCAATTCCGCATCGTCGATCTGCCCGCCAGTGCGCGAAACCCACGTCGCGTCCCAATCCGCCCGTGTCGAGAAATCCTGCCGGTCAGTCTCATCGCCGATAACGGCGATCGTTTTCACCGGCACACCGACGCGGCGCGATTCCACCCACCGCCCGATCGCCGGCAACGCCGTTTCATCACCAATCAGAAGATACCAGTCGAAATCATCCGCCACGAGCATCGACCCACGCGGACCGCCGATCTCGATCCGATCGCCCACCCGCGCAGCCAACGCCCAGGCCGTCGCCGGCCCAGCCTCGTGCAGCGCGAAGTCGATGGTCAGCGTGCCTTGCGCGGCATCGAAAGCCCGAGGCGTATAATCCCGCCTGTCAGGTTCGCCCCCCAGCAGGTTGGGGATAAACAATTTCACATGGTCGTCGGGCGCGAGGCTCTCGAAATCATGCAGTTCGGGCGACGCAAAGTGGATCCGCAGCATGTTCGGCGTGATCCGTTCGGTCGCCGCGACGCTGACCAGACGCCGGCGGGTCTCCCGCCGAACCCGCAGGATGTGATGGCGCGGAGCGGATGCGATGTGCTGGCTCATCACGTGCGCTCCACCGCCAAGGCCGCCGCATCGAGAGCCGCCGCGATCGCCTCAGCGGCCGCCCGGTCGATCGGCCCACGCCGATGGCGCAGGCGCAGCGCCAGCTTCAAATTCTCCATGCCGCGCAGGATCGGGGCCGGCACGCCGTCCGGCGGCCCGCCCGCCGATCCGACGCGCGCCAGCAGGTCGTCGACGGCCGCGCGATTGGCGGTCAGGAAAGCCTCGCCTTCCGCCATGATCCGATAGCGCTTGCGACCGGCCTCCTCGGTCTCGGCGGCGGTATAGCCCATGTCTTCCAGCCAGGAGAGCGTCGGATAGATCACGCCCGGACTGGGGCTGTAACTGCCACCCATCCGTTCCTCGATGGCTTTCATCAGTTCGTAGCCGTAGCGCGGCTGCTCCGCGATCATTGCCAGGACGAGCAGGCGAAGTTCGCCGTAGTCGAACAACCGGCTGCCACGCCGGCCACCCATGTGATGGCCATGATGCCGATGGTGATGCCCCCCGTGACGGCGATCCGCCAGGTCATCGGGGTGAGCGAAACGACGGTCTGAACCGTCTCCGTATTCGTGTCTCACGCAGCCGATATAGATCACGATATATCGGAATACAAGATATATCTAAATCCTATCTGACGTCACGTCGTCTCTCATACCAACCGGCGTTGATGCAGACTCTTCGA
>DATAZJ010000519.1:0-4244 GCA_036272115.1 Rhodopila sp.
ATCGCCAGCTTGTGCGCCGCATCGATGCCGTCGATGTCGAAACTGGGATCGGTCTCGGCATAACCCAGCTTCTGCGCGTCCGCCAGAACGTCGGAGAATTCTCGCCCGCGCTCCCGCATCTGCGTCAGGATGTAGTTGCACGTGCCGTTCAAAATCCCAGCGACAGCGCTGATGCGGTTGCCCGACAACCCCTCCCGCAGCGCCTTGATCACCGGGATTCCACCGGCCACCGCCGCCTCGAACCCCAGCGCCACACCGCGTTCCTCAGCCGCCCGAGCCAACGACGCGCCATGCACCGCCAGCAGCGCCTTGTTCGCGGTCACCAGCGGCTTCCCGGCCCCAATCGCCGCCTCGGCCAGCGCCCGAGCCGGCCCTTCCGACCCGCCGATCAGTTCCACCACCACATCGACCCCGGGATCGGCCGCCAGGGCGACCGAATCCTCGTACCAATGCAGCCCGGACACCGGAAAACCCCGATCCCGAGATCGATCCCGAGCCGAAACGGCCGTCACGGCGATCGGCCGTCCGGCGCGGGCGGCGACGATATCGGCGTTGTCGCGCAGCATCTTCAGCACGCCGCCGCCGACGGTCCCCAGGCCGGCGACGCCGACGCAAAGCGGATGGGTCATGGCGCGTCCGCTTCCGATAGGACGGGTTCGGCCACGTTCGATCCGGCCTGCAGGAAGCCCCTGATGTTGCGAATGGCCTGCCGCAGCCGGTGGTTGTTCTCCACCAGTGCGATGCGGACATAGCCCTCGCCGTGCTCGCCGAACCCCAGGCCGGGCGCGACCGCGACCTTGGCCCGCTCCAGCAGCAATTTCGAGAACTCGACGCTGCCGAGGGACGCATATTTCGGCGGAATCGGCGCCCAGGCGAACATCGACCCATCAGGGCTGGGCATGTCCCAACCGGCAGAGACCAAGCCCTTGATCAGCACGTCCCGGCGCTCCCGATACAAACCCCGGATTTGCTCGACGCAATCCTGCGGGCCGGTCAGCGCGGTCGCCGCGGCGACCTGGATCGGCGTGAAGGCGCCGTAGTCCAGATACGACTTCATCCGGGTCAGCGCGTTGATCAGCCGCGGATTGCCCGCCGCGAAACCCATCCGCCAACCCGGCATGGAGTAGGTCTTGGACAGGCTGGTGAACTCCACCGCGATGTCCTTCGCCCCGGGAACCTGCAGGATCGACGGCGGGACCTGGTCGCCGAAGTAGATCTCGGCATAGGCCAGGTCGGACATCACCCAGATCTCGTGCCGGCGGGCGAAGGCGACGATTTCCTTGTAGAAATCCAGATCGGCCAGATAGGCCGTCGGATTCGACGGGAAATTCACGATCAGCGCCGTCGGTTTCGGCACCGAGTGCCGCACCGCCCGATCCAGCGCCCGCAGCATGTCCTCGTCCGGCTTGGCCGGCACGCTGCGCACGGCGGCGCCGGCGATGATGAAGCCGAACTGATGGATCGGATAGGACGGATTCGGCACCAGGATGGTGTCGCCCGGGCTGGTGATCGCCGAGGCCAGGTTGGCCAGTCCTTCCTTGGACCCGAGGGTCGCCACGACCTCGGTTTCCGGGTCCAGATGCACCTGGAAGCGGCGTTCGTAATACGTCGCCAGCGCCCGCCGCAGCCCGGGAATCCCCTTGCTGACGGAATAGCGGTGCGACCGAGGATCCTGCACCGTCTCCACCAGTTTCGCCACGATATGCGGCGGTGTGGGGCTGTCGGGATTGCCCATGCCGAGGTCGATAATGTCCTCCCCGGCGCCCCGAGCCTTTGCCTTTGCCGTGTTGACTTCGGCGAAGACATAAGGCGGCAGGCGGCGGATGCGGTGAAACTCACCGGAGGTATCGGAACTCATGACAGGCCTTTCGGGGTTGAGAGAACGTCTATTGTAGCACTTGCAGCGCCGCGCCGCGACCGGATGCTTCGGCGCTGACGCGGATGGCGGTGTCGGGCACGCCGGCCGCCCGCAGCACGGTGACGATCGACTGGGCGCGCGACAGGCCCAGGTTCACCGCCGCCGATTGCGCATCGGGATCGCTGGACGTCGAATCGCCATACCCGATGACGGAAATCGTGCCCTTGCCGCGCTTGGCCGCGAAGGCCTTCACCTCATTGGCCGCCGGTGCCGACAGGTCCGATGCCTTGTCGAGGAACACAATCGTCGCCGAGGTGCCGCCGGACGGTGTGGGCATCGGCTTGGATACCGGCACCGGGGCGGGCGGCGGGCCGGCGACGGCCGGGCGTGGCGGCGGCGCGGCCGGCAGCGCCGGCGGAGGTCCGACAGGTGCCGCGGCTGCCGTTTGAGCGGCCGGCGGGCTGCCGGCGCTGGCGGTCCTGGCCGGCGCTGCGGCGGACGGGGAAGCGGCGGACGGGGAAGCGGCGGACGGGGAAGCGGTCGCCGGCAGCGGGGCCAGCGGCGCACTCTGCACCGGCTTGCGTGGTGCGGGGGATGGCGGCGCGACCGGGGCGTTGACCGCCGGGATCGACGCGCTCATGGCCGGGGTCCCGGACGCGGCAGGTGAACCCGGCTTGGCCGGCGGAGCAGCACCCGGCGGCATGGCGCCCGGCGGAGGTGGAGGTGGCGCGCTGCCGATGCCGAACAGGCCGGGCGACGCGGATGGTGAGGACGGATCCGCCAGCGGCGCCGCCTCGGCCTCATGCTGGGCATTGGTGCGGTCGGCGACCAGCGAATCGGTCAGCTTCTTCATCTCCTCGGCGTTCGGCGGCGTCGGCTTGGCCGGGACCGAGGCGATATTCGGATACGGCTGGTCGGCGCCGGGCGGGGCCGGACGCTGCTGGGCGATCGCCCCGCCTTCCTGGCGGTGCCACCAATTGACCGGGTTCATCGACGAGATCGTCGTGCAGCCGGCCAGCAGCCAGCCCGCCGCCACCAACATGGCAGAGCCCCGTATTCCGGCTTGCCCCGGTTTTTTCACGCAACTAGGTTGCGCGCCTGTTTCGCTGACCACCATATGCTGGTTCCGCTCTCCGCTACCGGCCGTCTGTGTAGCCGCTGGTGTCGCCGACGCAAAGGATGTCTCCATGGCTTCGAACGATAAGAACGCGGGAACCGCGCCCGGCACCCCTTCAGCCGCCCCCGACGCGGCGGGATTCAAGATGCCGGACCCGTCCGAGGTCGGCCGCTCCATGGCCGATATCGCCGAACGGTCGCAGCGCATCGTCGGCGAGTGGCTGAAACGCCAGTCGCAGACCGAACACGCCGCCGATCCGCTGAACATCGGCCGAGCCTTCATGGAGATGACGGCGAAGCTGATCGCCAATCCAGCCAGGCTGATGCAGGCCCAGTTGGGGTTTTGGCAGGACTACGTGACGCTGTGGCAGAACACCACGCGGCGGATCATGGGGATGGACTCCGAACCGGTGATCGACGCCGCCTCTACCGACCGCCGTTTCAAGGACGACGCATGGAAGGAGAATGAGGTCTTCGACTTCATCAAGCAGTCCTACCTGCTGTCCGCCCGCTTCGTGCAGGACGTGGTGACCCATGTCGATGGGCTGGACGACCGCACGGCCCAAAAAGTCGATTTCTATTCCCGCCAGTTCATCGACGCGATGAGCCCGTCGAATTTCCTGCTGACCAACCCCGAGGTGCTGCGCAAGACGGCGGAAACCGGCGGCGAGAACCTTCTTAAAGGCCTCAACAACCTGCTGGGCGACCTGGAACGCGGCAAGGGCCAGTTGCGCATCAAGATGACCGATACCGACGCCTTCAAGGTCGGCGAGAACATCGGCGTGTCCCCCGGCAAGGTGGTGTTCCAGAACGACCTGATGCAACTGATCCAGTACACCCCGGCCACAGACAAGGTATTGAAGCGCCCGCTGCTGATCGGGCCGCCCTGGATCAACAAGTTCTACATCCTGGACCTGCGGCCGAAGAACAGTTTCGTGCGTTGGGCGGTATCGCAGGGGCACACCGTCTTCGTCATCTCCTGGGTCAATCCGGACGAGACTTTGGCCGAGAAAGGCTTCGAGGACTACATGAAGGACGGCTACCTCGCCGCGCTGGACGCGATCGAGGCGGCCACCGGTGAGCGTGAGGTCAATGCCATCGGCTATTGCCTGGGCGGCACGTTGCTGGCCTCAACCCTGGCCTATATGGCGGCGAAGGGCGACGACCGGATCAAGACCGCGACATTCTTCGTCACCATGATGGACTTCGAGCAGGCCGGCGAACTCGGCGTGTTCATCGATGAGGAGCAGTTGCAGGCGCTTGAGGACAA
>DATAZJ010000520.1:0-6210 GCA_036272115.1 Rhodopila sp.
CGTCCATCGGCCTGGCCTTGATCGCCTGGTACAAGGCGATGGCTTCCAGGATGTTCAGCAGTTGGCGCTTGTACTCGTGGATCCGCTTGATGTGGACGTCGAACAAGGCGGCCGGATCGACGTGGATTTCCAAAGTCCGCCGGATCAGGTCGGCCAGCGCCAGCTTGTTGACGTAGCGGCTAGCGGCGAACCGGGTCTGGAAGCTTCGGTCGTTCGCCAGCGGACGAAGTTTCGTCAGGGCGTTCTCGTTGTCCAGCACCTCCGGCCCCGCCGCCTCGACCAGCAGGCGGGTCAGGCGCGGATTGGCCTCGTGCAGCCAGCGGCGGAAGGTGATGCCGTTGGTGACGTTGACGATCCGGTCGGGAAACAGGCTGTGCAGGTCGCGGAACACGGTTTCCCGCATCAGGCCGGTGTGCAGCGCGGAGACGCCGTTGACGCGGTGCGACCCGAGGAAGGCCAGATGGCTCATGCGCACGCGCCGGCCCTGGTGTTCATCGATAACCGAGACGCTGGACAACAGCGCATCTTCGTTCGGATGCTCCTTCTGCACCTTTGCGAGGTGCAGGGCATTGATCAGGTAGATGATCTGCATATGGCGGGGCAGCAGGCGCTCCATCAGCGGCACCGGCCAGACTTCCAACGCCTCGGGTAGCAGCGTGTGATTGGTGTAGCTGAAGGTCGCCTGCGTCATGCGCCAGGCGTCCTCCCACGGGATGTGATGCTCATCCAGGAGGATACGCATCAACTCGGCGACGCCGATCGCCGGGTGGGTGTCGTTCAACTGGATCGCCGTCTTATCGGCCAGGTTGGCGATATGGCCGAACGCCTTGATGTGCCGGCGCACCAGATCCTGCAGGGAGGCGGAAACGAAGAAATATTCCTGGCGCAGCCGCAATTCCTGACCGGCGGGTGTGGCGTCGGACGGGTACAACACCTTTGAGATCGATTCGGCCTTCACCTGTTCGGCCAGCGCGCCGGCGTGATCGCCATGGTTGAACGCATCCAGCCGGAGCGGATCGGCCGACTGGGCGGACCATAGCCGCAGCGTATTGACCCGGCGGCCGCGCCAACCGACGGATGGCGTGTCGTAGGCCACGGCTTCGATCGTTTCGGCACGGTGCCAGACATGCCGCACCGCCGATTCCGAGATCGCCACGGCCTCGATCGAACCGCCGAAGCCGATTTCGTAATGCACCTCCGGCCGGTGGAATTCCCATGGGTTGCCCAAAGCCAGCCAGTCCTCGGGGAATTCCTGCTGCCAGCCGTTCTTTATCACCTGGCGGAACAGCCCATGCTCATAGCGGATGCCGTAGCCGTGCGCCGGGATATCGAGCGTTGCCATGCTTTCCATGAAACAGGCCGCGAGGCGGCCGAGACCACCGTTACCCAGCGCCGCATCCGGCTCCAGCGCGCGCAACTTGTCCAGATCGACCTCCAGGCCGGCCAGCGCCGCCCGCATCGTGTCCAGCTTGTTCAAGTTGTTCAGGTTGTCGAACAGCAAGCGGCCGATCAGAAATTCCAGCGACAGGTAATAGACGCGCTTGGAGCCGTTCTGGTACGCCGCGTCGATGCCGGCCAGCCAGCGATCGACGATCTGGTCCCGCAGCGCGTAGGCGGTCGCCATCAGCCAGTCGCGGTTCGTCGCGATCGCTCGCCGCTTGCCGACACGGTAGGTGAGTTTGTGGAGAATCGCGGCCTGCAAGGCCACCACGTCCTCGTTATCACGCTCCGGTTCATGGCTATCCGCTTCATAAGCGACCCGGCCCGTCACATCGGTTTCAAGCTCCACGCTGCATTGCCCTTTCGCGATCCCGTACCCCCTCACGAAAGCATGACCGAACCGTTGGTTTCAACGATTTGCGTCCGGTTAGGGTGAGTTGGACGGATTCTGGGGTGAATTTAGTCAGATGGCAAATGGATGTGGCCAAAATAAGGGCGTGATCGCCGGTGGCGGCGGGTCATCCGGTCGTTTTGCCTGCGGTTTGGGCAGGTGGTGGCTCGGCTTGGCCGAACGGTGCCAGGATGAGGGCGCTTTGCGGCCAGACCCGTATGATCGTGCTTCGCCAGGTCACCGTGGCGGCCAACATCCCGACCAGCAGAACGAGCGTCAGGACCCATGCTGCCAGAAGGCCTGGCGATGAGGGGGCGGCGGCGGGTGAGGCGGCGAGCCGGTCCATCGCGGTCACCGGCGGCAGGGGGTCGATATGGGCTTCGAACGGAGCCTGTTCGGCGGGAGCCGGCTCGGCGTCCTGTTCCGGATGGGCGGGCACCCACTCGGACTTGCAGCGCACGCAGCGAACCAGCTTGTGCGGCGTCAGCCGGGTTTCCGGCACGTCATAGCCGGTGCCGCAGCTTGGGCAGGTGATTCGCATGCAGACCCGTTGTCAAAAAGCCACGGTTCATATTGCGACGTACAGCTTGCGGTGCAAAAGCCTTTTGGCGGTCCAGGCCAGTCATCGGGGTGCGCCAGCAGGCGCCGTGGCGTGGAAAGCACGCAAGGGATGTTTCCATCTGCCGGATCGTGGCGAAGTCGGCCTGGTTCGCGGGCGCCGGTTCGCGGCGGTATCAGGCGAAGCCTCGCAAAGTCCTTTCGGCGGGTTGAGCGAAATGGCAAGAACCGAGCAGTCCGGGTAGACTGGCATCATGCTACGATTCGAAGCGGTCGGGTTGCGCTATCAGCGAAGCGGCGTCCGCGCGGATGCGTCTGCCGGGCCTGAGGTCCTGCACGACATCAGTTTTCGTCTGGAGGCGGGCGCGTTCCGGTGGCTGATGGGCCCGTCCGGCGCCTGCAAGACCAGCCTGCTGCGGCTGCTCTATCTCGCCGTGCGGCCGACCCGCGGGCGGCTGACGCTGTTGGGCACCGACGTCACCACCGCGCCACGGCGCGCGCTGCCGCCGCTGCGCCGCCGCATCGGCGTGGTGTTCCAGGATTTCCGCCTGCTGCCGCACCTCTCGGCGTTCGATAACGTCGCGCTGCCGCTGCGTATCGCCGGCCGGCCGGAAGGACAGATACGAGCCGATGTCAGCGAATTGCTGCGCTGGGTGGGCCTGTCCCGTCATCTCGATACGCGCCCGGCCGAGTTGTCAGGGGGTGAACAACAGCGCGTCGCCATCGCCCGGTCGGTGATCACGCGGCCTGCGTTGCTGTTGGCGGATGAGCCGACTGGCAACCTCGACGACGGTCAGGCGGAACGGCTGATGCAGTTGTTCAAGGAGATGAACCGCATCGGCACGACGGTGATCGTCGCCACCCATAACGAAGCGTTGGTCGAGAGGCACCCCGCGCCGACGCTGCACATCGCCAACGGACGCCTTGCCGCCAGCGACGGTCCCGCGGACGGGTGGGTGGCATGATGTCGCTGCGGCCGTCCGGGTTTGATGAGCTGGGTTTGCGGCGCGCGCTGTCGGACCGAATGCTGCCGCTGCTGGTGGCGGCGATGACATTTCTGGCGGCCCTGGCGATGGCCGGATGGTTTGGGACGGCGGCGCTGGCCCGGCACTGGCAGCAAGGCGCCGATACGTCTCTGACGGTGCAGGTGCCGCAGGCGACGGACCCTGCCGCTCATGGCGGGCAGACGCGGCTGGCGGCGGTCCTGGCCCTGTTGACCGGCACGCCGGGTGTCGCCTCGGCGCACGCGTTGTCGGATCAGGAACTGGCCGATCTGCTGAAGCCATGGCTGGGGCAGGGGGCGGAGCGGCTGGCGATTCCCATTCCAGCGGTGATCGCGGTTCGCCTGACCGATGCGGACCCGCACCTGGAACCGCTGTCCCATCGGCTTGACGACGTGGCGCCGGGCACGCTGGTCGAGGATCACGACCGCTGGATCGCCCGCCTGGCCGTGCTGGCCCGCAGTCTGCAGGCTTGTGCCGCGCTTGCGCTGCTGCTGGTTGCCGGGATCGCCGCCTCGGTGATCGCGGTGGCGACACGGGCCGGACTTTCGACCCGGCGGGAGGCGATCGAGATCGTCCATGGTCTCGGCGCCACGGATGCCTACATCGCCGGCCGTTTCGCCGCCCGAGCGACGTTGCTGGCGGCGGGGGGGGCGGCGGCAGGGGCGCTGGTGGCGCTGCCGGTGCTGCTGGCGCTCGCGCGGATGGCCGCACCGTTCGTGGGTGAGCCGGCGGCTGCGGCGGCCGACACGTTGCCGGACGCATTGGGTGCGTTGCCGGCCGCGCTGTGGCTGGCCTTGCCATGCCTGCCGGTCAGCGCCGGTGCGATTGGATTCGCCACTGCCCAGGGCGCGGTTCGCCGCTGGCTGCGGCGGTTGCCGTGACCCGGCGGCGGTTGATGGTGCGGCTGTCGGCCACGATTCTTGTCGCCGGCATCGCATGTTGGGGCGGCGGCTTCGTTTGGTTCCTGCGTACCATCCACCAGCCCGCCGCGCCGCCGCCCGCGCACGCGGATGGTATCGTTGCCCTGACAGGCGGGGCGGGACGCGTGGAACGTGCATTGCATCTGCTGGCGAGGGGCAAGGCGGATGACCTGCTGCTCAGCGGCATCGGCGGCGGCACCGAGCTTGCCACGCTCGGCCATCTTGCCGGGATCGACACCAGGCGGCTGCAGGACCGCATCACGATTGGCCGCTACGCCGCCTCGACCCGCGGCAATGGCATCGAGACCGCGGCCTGGGCGGAGCAGAACAGCATCCGAACGCTGATCGTGGTGACCGCATCTTATCACATGCCGCGGGCGCTGGCCGAACTGCGGCAGGCGCTGCCGGATGTCCATCTCTACCCGATGCCGGTTTACCCGGGTGCGGCCGAAAAAGGGCCGGGATTGCGGCTGGAGGCGGAGGAATACACGAAGTATCTTCTTACCGTGTCCGGCTTGTCCGTCTGGTTCCCCCCCCGGGAGCCGGTTTCCGCGTCCGGTACGCCAGCGAGTGCCGGAGGATGATCGTTCTGCGTTCAGCGTTGTTCAATATCGTGTTCTTCAGCATCAGCCTGGTGATGACGCTGTACGCGAGTTTGGTGCGCATCGTGGCGCCCGATCGGGTCATCGGTGTTGCGATGCTGTGGGCCCGGACGCTGGTCGTCGCGGTGCGGATCATCTGCGGCATCCGGTTGGAGATAAGCGGGCTGGAGCACATTCCGCCCGGTCCGGCACTGATCGCGTCACGTCATCAGTCGGCGTTCGATACCTTTGTCTGGCTGACGCTGTTGCCGCGCTGCTGCTATGTGTTCAAGGACGAACTGCTGCGGATCCCGTTGTTCGGGCCGCTGATCAGCGTCGCCGGGATGATCGCGGTGGATCGCAAGGCCGGCGCGGCCGCGATTCGCGCATTGTCGCGGCAAGCGGAACGGGCGGTGCGGGAACAGCGGCAAATCGTCATCTTTCCCGAGGGCACGCGAAGTGAGCCTGGCCATCCAGGGTCGCTGCAATCCGGCATCGCCGCACTGGCATCGCGCACCGGGCTGCCTGTCATCCCGGTTTCCACCAACTCAGGTCGCTACTGGGGGCGCCGGGCTTTTCGCAAGCAGCCGGGGACGATTCGGATCGTGATCGGAGCGCCGATTCCGGCACAAACCGAGCGAAAGGCGCTGATGCGGGCGTTGCGGCATGGCATGGATGTGATCGATCATGAGCGAGAGGATGATGGCGCGCCTGATCCGTATAACGCTGTGGAAAACTCTGTGCGTGCCTCCGGCTCGCGGCTGTGAGGACACATAAATCACGCCCTACAAGCAATTGATAAGAATGGAATTTCTTGGGAATTTGACTTTTTACCATCGATTTTTCGAGTTTGGGGATAAATTTGGTCCCTCCCGCGGCTGCGCGGCGGATATGCCCCCTGCGCACGGTCCGGCGATTCGCCATGCGTTCCTGATGCGTGTAAGGACGCCTGCTATCCGAACAGAAGAATGATGCGCCGCAGATACTGGGTCATTGTCGTCGCCATACCTGTCCTGCTGGTCGCGGCCGAGGGTGTCTATTGGCGAACCGCGGCTGAACGGTTGCGGACGGGATTTCACGATTGGGTGGCCGAACGGGTCGCCGAGGGGTGGAATGTCGAATCGGGTTCGCCCTCTATCGGCGGCTGGCCGCGAGCGGCGACCCTGACCGTGCCGAACATGACGCTGCGCCATGCCGGACCGATGCTTCCCGGCGAGGTGAACGTTGCGTCGGCCGGCGTCACGCTGTCGGTGTCGCTGCTCGATCCGGGGACTCTGCATGTGTCGCTCACCGGGCCGACGCATGTGCGGGCCGGC
>DATAZJ010000521.1:0-7979 GCA_036272115.1 Rhodopila sp.
GACCGCGGCCACCTCGGCCCGCAAGCTCGAGCGGACATTGCGGTCTATCGCCCGCAGCCCGACATCGCGGCGATGTTCCGCGACGCCGCCCTGGTGCTGAAAGACGGCATCCCGGTGATCCGCGACGGCGTCCCGGTCGCCACCCCCTTCGGCCGAGCCCTGTCCGTCCGCCCCGGTTTCCAGCCGGCGGCCGACCGGCAACTCGCCGCCTTCTACGACACCACCTACGGCGTGCCCCACACCGCGTTCGACGTCCCCGCCGCCGACCAACTCGGCCGCATCCAACCGTTCGAAACCGTGCCATGCCGGACCTGACCCCGATCGTCCGTAACGGCATCACCATCGACGCCACCTACGCCGAGGCGTTCGACATGCGCGCCACCGCCTTGGTCATCACCGCCCCGACCCTCCGCTGGGCGCACATCGCCGCCGCCAGCATGACCGGCTTCGCCACCTCGGTGATCGCCTGCGGCGTCGAGGCAGCCATCGACGCCGAACTGCCCCAAGAGGCCACCCCCGACGGCCGTCCCGGTGTGCGCGTACTGCTGTTCGCAGGCTCGACGGGTGAACTGCAGAAGCAACTGATCAACCGCGTCGGCCAGTGCGTGCTGACCAGCCCCGGATCGGCCTGCTACGCCGGACTGACCGGCACCGAACCGCTGAAACTCGGCGACGGCCTGCGCTACTTCGCCGACGGCCATCAGATATCCAAACGCCTGCCGGACCGCCACGTCTGGCGCCCGCCCGTCATGGACGGGGAATTCGTCTGCGAAGGCACCACCGGCCTGACCAAGACCGCTGTCGGCGGCGGCAACCTGATCCTTCTCGGCCGTACCTCCGCCACCACCCTGGCCGCCGCCGAGGCCGCCGCCGCCGCCATCGCCGCCACACCCGACGCCATTGCCCCGTTCCCCGGCGGTATCGCCCGCTCCGGTTCCAAAATCGGCTCCAAATACAAAGGCCTGATCGCCTCCACCAACCACGCCTTCTGCCCCACCCTGCGCGCCGAGGTCCCCGACACAGCGCTAAGCCCCGACATCGGCGCGGTGCTGGAACTGGTGATCGACGGCCTGACGCCCGACGCCGTCGCCGCCGCCATGCGCAACGGCCTGGCAGCCGTCATCGCCCTAGGCCCCGACTCCGGCGTCACCCGAGTCTCCGCCGGCAACTACGGCGGCAAGCTCGGGCGCCACCACTTCCACCTGCACGAACTGGCGCCCGCGCCATGACCGGCCTGCGCCTGGTCCTGCGTGCGCAGCCCGACCAGCGGCTGGATCTGTCGCCGCTGACCCCCGACCGGCTGACCGGCCTCGACCCCGGCGCCATCGCCGCCCTGAAGCTGCACACCACCCGCCATTCCGTGACCGTTGGCGACATCTTCGACATCCACCCCGGCGACCCGGCGGACATCCGCATCGAGGGCGGCTCCGACCGCTTCGACTGCGTGGGACAGGCGATGCGCACCGGCGCGCTGACGGTGCGAGGCGACGTCGGCCAACAGGCCGGCCGCCTGCTGGCCGGCGGCACGCTGCTGATCCAGGGCAGCACCGGCGGCTGGGCCGCGTCCGGCCAGCGCGGCGGAATGCTGGAGATCGCCGGCAACACCGGCGCCTACCTCGGCGGCCCGCTGGCGGGGGAACGCACCGGCATGCGCGGCGGCATCGTCCTGGTCCGAGGCAACGCCGGCCAACGTGCCGCCGACCGCCTGCGCCGCGGCCTGGTCATCATCGAGGGCGACGCCGGCCCGCATGCTGGCAGCGGTCTGTTCGCCGGCACATTGATCGTGTGCGGCAGGGCAGGGGCCCTACCCGGCATCCTGATGCGCCGAGGCACCATCATCCTGGGCAAACCGGCAGACCTGGCCCCAAGTTTCGTCGCCGCCAACCCCGTTGGCCTGGTCTTCACCAACCTGCTGACCCGCGCCTCCGCCACCCTCAGCGCCAAAGCCGCCGCCTGCGTTCAGGCGGCCACAACCCGTTATTCGGGCGACATGGCCGTGCTTGGGAAGGGCGAGCTTTTCGTTTCAACGTAGCGAGGCCCCCGGCACGCCGCCGAGGGGCGTTGCTGGATTCTGGTTCCGTTTCCGGATCATCCGCGCGATGCCGGACTGCGCTCGCGGCTCCTCTTTTTGAGGCGGATTAGCGGGATAAGTAGGGATTTCCCCGCGATCAGGCGATGCGGGTGATTTCGACTTTGGGTTGGCCGAAAATGGTCAGCCGGCGCAGTGGTTTGCCGGGTCGCCGGTAAGTAGTTTCGGAATTGCGGGACATCGGCGTCGCTCAGCGGGTCGGCTACCTTGAGTTTGAGGATCATCTGGCCGGCGACAATCAGGTCGGCGAACTATGTGCCGAATGATGTCCTCGCACGAGACCAGGGTATCCCGCTGCAGCACGACGCCGAGCGTGGACTTTCGTATCTGGTGCGCAAGGGCGTTCTCGTGGATTTTCCCGCCAGCCCAAAACCGGGCGCATTGGCAATCCTGAACGCACACCGAATGATCCGTTCAATCTCCAAACGAACCAACAACGCATCCCGTTGCATCCATCTGCATCCCGCTCATCCGCCTTCAAAACCTGCCGAGGCGACCAGATCGTCTCTGATGGGGCGCGAACATCCTACCGCAGAAATGTTAACGAAGGATGAACCCGATGTCGGTCAGCGTGCCCGAGCAGCGCGGGCCGTTGGGGGAATGGCTGGCGATTTCGTGGTTCCGTTACGCGCATTCGGATTCCTCTCGACGCAATGGCGAGGACCTGCGCGGACGCTCTGAGCGTCGCCGGCCTGCCTGGGCATCTGAACGGACGGCACGCCGGATGAATGTTTTTTTTAAAATCGGGAGGTTTTCCCGGGAACATCGGGAAGACGTACCATCGACGGGTCGCGGGCGATGGCCAAGAGTCCTTGTCAGGAAACGACAAGATGGAGGAACCCTCCCATGGCAATACGCGGCCGGCGTACTGTCAGTCATGCCGTTCGTGGCGTGGTTGGCACTGTCGCTCTCTGCACGCTGAGCGGGGTGGCCGTTCGGGCGCAGCAGGCGCCCATCGTTACGGTGCCAACGGTCAACATCGTGGGCGCTTCGCCGCTGCTGGGTTCCGGCGTCGACCGGGATACCGTGCCAGCGGAAACCAACGTGCTGAAGGGTAACGACCTGACGCGCGGCGGCACCACCACGCCGGACGCCGTGCGGTCGCTGAATGAGGAGGTCGGCGGGGTCAATGTCGATTCGGCCTCGGGCAATCCTTATCAGCCGACCCTGCTGTACCATGGGTTCGGCGCGTCGGCGCTGCAGGGAACGCCACAGGGGCTCGCGGTCTACGTCAATGGTGTCCGCTTCAACCAGGCGTTCGGCGACACCGTCAATTTCGACCTGCTGCCCAACCTGGCGATCGACCAGATGAATTTGGAGGGCGCGAACCCCGTCTTCGGTCTGAACGCCCTGGGCGGTGCGCTGAACATCCAGCTCAAGAACGGGTTCACCTATCAGGGCGCCGAACTCAGCATCCATGGCGGTTCGTTCAATACCATCGGCGGCGACTTCCAGTTCGGCAAGCAGAGCGGCAACACCTCGGTTTACGTCGCGGCGAGCGGGGTGCGTCAGGATGGCTGGCGTGACTTGCAATCCTCCGATCTGGAAAGCTTTTATGGTGACATTGGCTGGCGCGGCAACGCCGGCGAATTGCACTTCCACACCCTGGTGGCGAACTCGACGCTGAACGGGCCGGGCACATCGCCGGTGGAATTGCTGGCCGCCGACCCCGCGGCCCAGTTCACCGGCCCCAACAAGATCGCCAACCGGTTCACCCAAATCGGACTGTCGGGGACCATGGCGCTCAGCGATACGGTGTCGGTGCAGGCGAACACTTACTACAACAACTTCCTGCAACGGGTGACCAACGGCAACGCCGCCAACGACACGCCATGCAATGACGGTTCGGGCCTGCTGTGCTCCGATTCCGGCCCCAGCACGACAACCGGAGGCGCCACCATACCGGCGTTCCTCGGCGCCAGCCCGTTCTCCTATTCGGAGTTGGACAACCAGACCACCAACACCAACGGCTATGGCGCCTCGGCCCAGGTGACCGATACGCAGACGGTGTTCGGGTTCAAGAATCACCTGGTCGTCGGCCTCAGCTTCGACGGCTCGCAGACCGAGTTCACCGGCGTGTCCTACATCGGCGGCATCACGGCCGATTCCCGTGTATTCCTCGGCCCTGGCGTGGTCATCGACGAACCGGGCAGCAATCAGCCGGTGCGGGTGGGGATCAGCGACGCCTATTACGGTGCGTTCATCGCCGACACCTTCAACCTGACCGATCGGCTGGCGCTGACCGCGTCGGGCCGTTTCAACAGTGCGCAGATCAACTTGAGCGACCAGAACGGCGGCGACCTGACGGGCAACCATACCTATCAGCGCTTCAATCCCTCGGCCGGGGTGACCTACAAGGTGACGCCGTGGCTGACCGCCTATGCCGGATACGCCGAAGCCAACCGAGCCCCGACGCCGGCGGAACTGTCGTGCGCGGGACCGAACGAGTCGTGCAGCCTGGCCAATTTCTTCGTCGGTGACCCGGATCTGAAGCAGGTGGTCGCCCACACCGTGGAGGCCGGCGTTCGCGGCACGGTGCCGACCAATCAGACTGATCGGCTGACCTATAACCTCGGTTTCTATCGCAGCAGCCTGGACGACGACATCGCCTTCGTGAACAGCGTCACGCTGAACCGGGCGTTTTTCACCAATATCGGACAGACGCGCCGGCAGGGGATCGATGCCAGCCTGCAATACAAGACGCCTCGGTGGAACGCCTACATCGCCTATACCTACACCGACGCGACCTATCAGAGCGGCTTCGTGGAGGCGGCCGGCAGCAATCCAGCCGGCGATGCCGACGGCAATATCACCATCAATCCCGGGTCGAGGCTGGCGGGCATACCGGCACATCAGGGAAAGCTGGGGCTGAACGTCCACGTCACCGACCAATGGACCGTCGGCGCCGTGCTGATCGCGCAAAGCGGGCAATACCTGTTCGGCGACGAGGCCAACCTGACGCCGCAACTGCCCGGTTTCGTCACGGTGAACCTGAGCACCAGCTATCAGGTCACGCCGCACATCCAGTTGTTCGGGGCGATCGAGAACGTCACCGACGCGAAATACGACACCTATGGCACGTTCTCGCCGACTTCGTCGGTGTACCTGTCCCAGGCGCCGAACGCGACAAATCCGCGGGCGTACAGCCCTGCGGCGCCGATCGGGGCGTTTGGGGGTGTGCGCATCACATTCTGAGGGTCCGGTGCCGACCCGGATGCCCGGAGCCTGACCTCTTTCCGCCGAAGCCGGGCTCCGCTTACCATGCGACCGGGAGGGAAAGATCATGTCGCTACGCATCAGGCTGGTCCTGTGGCTTGGCTGCGTGCTGGCGGTGACGCTGAGCCTGGGCTGCGTGCTGGCCGGATTGCATGCGGTGGCGTCGGTGCGGGCGGAGATGCAGGCCGCGCTGGCGGTGGGGCAGCAGGCGGTCGTCAACAGCGTGCAGGACATCGGCGTATCGCCCAATAGCCAGCGTGAATTGCAGCATCTGGTGGCGGCGTTCGACGGCAACCGGCATGTGCGGGCGGTGTTTCGGGATGGCAGCGGCGCGGTCATTGCCGCCTCGGTGCTGCAACCGCCGGTCCGGCCGATCCCGGCCTGGTTCCGCGGCGCGCTGCGGCCGACGCTGGCGCCGATCGTGCTGACGGTTCCCTCGGGGGTCATTACCCTGATCGCCGACCCGACCAACGAGATCGGCGAGGTCTGGAGCCAGGCCAACGACACCGTCCGCACCCTGGCGCTGTTCTTCGCGCTGACCGTCGTGCTGATCTACTGGGCGATCGGTCGAGCGCTGGCGCCGCTGGAGCGGCTGGCGGCGGCGTTCGGGCGGATCGGTTCGGGGGATTACGCGGCCAGGCTGGCGGCGGCCGGGCCGCCGGAACTGGTCCGGCTGGCAACCGGCTTCAACCGCATGGCGGAGCAGCTCGGGGACATGGAGGCACAGAACCGGGTCCTGCAGGAGCAGTTGCTGACGCTGCAGGAGGAGGAACGGGCGGACCTGGCGCGCGACCTGCACGATGAGATCGGGCCGTTCCTGTTTGCCGCGGGGATCGACGCCGCCAGCATCCCGGCGTTGCTGGAAAGCGGGCGACCGGTGGAGGCGGGGGAGCGGGCGGATGCGATCAGGGGCTCGGTGGCGCATATGCAGACGCAGATCCGCTCGATCCTGGGGCGGCTGCGGCCGCTGAGTTTCGGCGCCGTCGGCCTGGCGGATGCGATCGGCAATCTGGTCGCGTTCTGGCGGGACCGGCACCCCGGTATCGACTTCAGGCTGGATGTCGCGGAGGAGGACGATGCGCTGACCGAGGACGTGCGGGCGACCGTGTGCCGCATCGTGCAGGAGAGCCTGTGCAACGCGGTTCGTCATGGCGGCCCGGAGCGGGTGGAGGTCAGTGTGACCCGGGATGGAGCGGACGTGATGGTCCGCGTCGCCGACGATGGCGCCGGGCCCGGCGCGGCGGGGGTCACGCCAGGGTTCGGGCTGGTCGGCATGCGGGAACGGGTACGAGCGCAGGCGGGGACGCTGACGATCTCGACCCTGGCGGGCGGACGCGGGTTGGCGGTGACGGCCCGGTTGCCGTGTGACGCCGCGGCATGAAGGCGCTGCTGATCGACGACCATGCGATCGTGCGGGGCGGCTTGCGGCGCCTGGTGGCGGCGCTGGCGTGGGAGATCGTGGAGGCCGCGAACGGGCGTGATGCGCTGGTGCTGGTGCGATCGGAACGGCCTGACCTCGTGGTGCTGGACCTGAACTTGCCGGGCATCGGCGGGTTCGAGCTGTTGCGGCGCATCCTGGTGGAATTGCCGACCGTCCGGGTGATGGTGCTGAGCATGCATATCGAGGCTCGTTTTGCCTCTCGCGCCATGCAGGCGGGGGCGCGGGGCTATATGAGCAAGAACGCGGCGCCGGCGGAGTTGCTGAAGGGATTGCGGGTGGTGGCGGAGGGCGGGCGGTATATCGAGGCCGAAATCGCCCAGGAACTGGCATTGCAGACCGTGGCGTTGCCCGATCCGGCGACGCTGCTGAGCGAGCGGGACAGGGAAATCGTGCGGCTGCTGGGGGCGGGACGGTCGTTGACGGAAATCGCGGAGACCCTGGGCCTCGGGTACAAGACCGTTGCCAATACCTGCACCCAGATCAAGACCAAGCTGGGTGTCAGCCGGACCGCGGATCTGATCAGGCTGTCGTTCGATCTGGACGGGGGATGAAGGCACGGCCTGCATGTTTCGAAGGTTCCTCCCGTTAATCGTTTCTTAGCTTCTTCGCATCAGGATGCGCTGCCACGTCAGTAGAAAGATCGTTGCAATCATGCCTGATCATCGTTGGCCCCTGGTGGGCCGGGCTCGGCTGGTGAAGCAAACGGCCAAGGCCGCGCAGATGAAGGAGTGGTTCGAGTCCGCCATGGTCATGGTGGACAATGTCCCGCGCGGCATCGCCTGGGGTGACCCGGAGAAGAACTTTCATATCACCTATATCAACGCGTTCGGCCGCGAGGGGCTGACCCCGGCGCTGGCGGCGGGGGAGACGCTGGACAATCGCTCTCTGCTGACGTTGTTCCCGGCATTGGCGGCTCATAGGCATGTGTTGGAGGAAGGCACGGCGCCGGTGCATCTGATCACCAGCTTCGGGTCGCTGCGATTGCGGATCGACGTGGTGCCGATCCGTAATCGCGACGGCAGGCACACCGGGTCGATGGCATCGTGGGACGACGCCACCCATGAACAGCAACTGACCCAGGTGTTCGAGACCAAGGTTCGCGGTGCAACGACCCGCGTCGTCGGCATGGTTTCGGATCTGCAGGAGACGGCGACGAAGATGAACCGGTCGGCGGAGCTGGCCGGCGGACAGGTCGAGGCCGCATCGAACGCGTCGCGGTTGAGCAACGACAAT
>DATAZJ010000522.1:0-4335 GCA_036272115.1 Rhodopila sp.
CCGATGCGGTGCTGCTGGCCTTGGGTCGTTCGGCTGCCGAGATCGCGGCGCTGCGGCAAGATGGGGTGGTGGGCTGATCGGGGCCGTTTGCCCTACCGATTCATCCCCCGAACCGCCTCCACCACGGCCTTCGTCACGTCCTTCGTCGTCGCCGTCCCGCCCAGGTCCGGCGACAGCACCCCCGCCGCGCACACCTGTTCCACCGCCCGCATCAGCAGATCCGCCGCCGGCTTCTCCCCCAGATGCTCCAGCATCATCGCCCCGGTCCAGAACGTCGCCACCGGGTTGGCGATGCCCTTGCCGGTGATATCGAACGCCGACCCGTGGATCGGCTCGAACATCGACGGCGACCGCCGTTCCGGATCGATATTCCCCGTCGGCGCGATCCCCAGCGAGCCCGCCAGCGCCGCCGCCAGGTCCGACAGGATATCCGCATGCAGGTTGGTCGCCACCACCGTATCGATCGTCCGCGGCTTGCGCACCATCCGCATCGTCATCGCATCCACGAGTTCCTTGTCCCAGGTCACGTCCTTGTAGTCATGCGAGACCAGCGCCGCGATCTCATCCCAGAACACCATGCCATGCCGCTGCGCGTTCGACTTGGTCACCACGGTCAAATGCTTGCGCGGCCGGGAACGGGCGATGTCGAACGCGAACCGCATGATCCGCTCCACCCCGCGCCGGGTGAAGATCGCCGTCTCCGTCGCCACCTCCTCCGGCAGCCCGCGATGCGTGCGTCCGCCCTGGCCGGCATATTCGCCCTCGGAGTTCTCCCGCACGATCACCCAGTCCAGGTCGCCGGTGCCGACGTCGCGCAGCGGCGAGGTCACCCCCGGCAGGATCCGCGTCGGCCGCACATTGGCATACTGGTCGAACCCCTGGCAGATCTGCAGCCGCAAACCCCACAGCGAGATGTGATCCGGAATGTTCGGATCGCCCACGGCGCCGAAATAGATCGCATCCGCCGTCCGCAGCCAGGCCAACCCGTCGGCGGGCATGAACTCGCCGTGCTTGCGATACCAGTTCGACCCCCAGTCGTAGTGGTCCACCACCAGCTTGAACCCGCCGTCGCGCGACGCGACCGCCTCCAGCACTTCCAGGCCGGCGTCGATGACCTCCGGTCCGATGCCGTCGGCGGGAACGGAGGCTATGCGGTAGCTGCTTGTCATGGAACGGCTCCTGGCTGCGATCGGCGCCGTTGGTAGCGCGTGTCGGCGCCGGAACCAACCCCGCGACGCCGGATCGGGGATTCCCGGACAAGGGGCCCCTTCAGCTCTGCAGGAACCCCAGCCGATCGTCCTCCAGCACCACGCAGGTCAGCGCCCCGCCCAGCACCGCGCCGGTATCGATGGCGATGCGGTTCGGCTGCACGATCGGCTCCCGCTTCGGCGTATGCCCATGCACCACCACGGCCCCATGTTCGGCGCGCGAGGACAGAAACGGCTCCCGGATCCACATCATGTCCTGGCGCGACTGCTTGTCCAGCGGCACGCCCGGCCGGATACCGGCATGCACGAACAGATACGGCCCGATGTGGTGGCTGATCCCCAAATCGCGCAGAAACAGCAGATGCTGCCGCGGGATCCGGCTCGCCCACTCACCCGGAGGAACCGTTCGGGAGATACCCCAGCTCAGCAGCGAATCCGCGCCGCCGTTGGTCATCCAGTGACCCGGCGCCTCCTTGTCCACGCCGGCCAGCGCGGACAGCATCATGAACTCGTGGTTGCCCATCAGGTTGACGATGGCATCGGCGGGGACCGGAGGCTGGTTGATCAGCCAGTCGATCACCTGGGCGCTGTCCGCCCCGCGATCCACATAGTCGCCCAGATGCACCAGGGTGGTGTGCGCGATGGGGCGGGCCGCCATGTCCTCGGCGATCATCTCGTGCAGCGCCACCAGGCGGTCGAGGCAGCCATGCACATCGCCGACGGCATAGACCCGCTGTTCGGGTGGCATTGTCGCGGGGGCGCCGGTAAGATCGATCATGGGCACGCAGGTTACTGCCGACGGCACCCGTCCGCCAACCGCCCTCTGGTAACGGCCTGTTGCCAACCACCTCTTGGCGGAACGGCCCAACCGCCGTATCCGGACGCAAATGGACGCCATTCAGGTCGAACATCTCTCAAAGCGATACGGTTCGGTGCTGGCGGTGGACGATATCGGCTTCACCGCGCCGGCCGGCTCCACGATCGGGCTGCTCGGCGGCAACGGCGCCGGCAAAACCACCACCATCGCCATGCTGCTGGGCCTGCTGGTGCCCACCTCCGGCCGCATTACCGTGCTGGGCCACGACATCGCCAGGGACCGCTTCGCCGCGCTGGCGCGGATGAATTTCTCCTCCCCCTACGTCGCCCTGCCGTCTCGCCTGACCGTGCGGGAGAACATGCGGGTGTATGGCCACCTCTACAACGTCGCGAAACTCGACGACCGCATCGCCACCCTGGCGCGTGAGCTCGACCTGGGCCCGATCCTGGACCGCCCAGCCGGCCAGTTGTCCGCCGGCCAGAAAACCCGTGTCGCCCTGGCCAAGGCGCTGATCAACCGCCCGGAGGTCCTGCTGCTGGACGAACCGACCGCCAGCCTCGACCCCGACACCGGCGATCTCGTCCGCACCTGGCTGGAGCAGTACCGCGCCGAAAGCGGCTGCACGATCCTGCTGGCCAGCCACAACATGGCGGAGGTCGAGCGCCTGTGCTCCCACGTCGTCATGCTGAAACAGGGCAGGGTGGTCGACCGCGGCAGCCCCGACGAACTGCTGGCCCGCTACGGCCGCCAGGACATGGAGGACGTCTTCCTGGACATCGCCCGCGATCGCAGGCAGGCAGTCCCGGTATGACATCCCCGCGCCTGAAACCGATGGTCCGCCGCATCTGGGGCCTGATGTACCGCCATCTCGCGCTGTACCGCCGGTCCTGGCCCCGCCTGCTGGAACTGGCCTACTGGCCGGTGCTGAACATGTGCATCTGGGGCTTCACCTCCAGCTTCCTGCGCGCCCGCATGGGCAACCCCGCGATCATGGCCGGCGCCACCCTGCTGGGCGGCGTGCTGTTGTGGGAGGTGACGCTGCGCAGCCAGATGGGCATGTCGATCTCCTTCCTGGAGGAGATGTGGTCGCGCAACCTCGGCCATGTCTTCGTCAGCCCGCTGCGGCCGTTCGAGATGGTCCTGGCGCTGATCGGCATGTCGATCATCCGCATGCTGATGGGGACGATGCCGGCCATCCTGCTGGCCTGGGCCTTCTACGCCTTCAACCTGTTCGCCCTGGGGCCGATCCTGGTGCTGTTCTTCATGAACCTGATGATCATGGGCTGGGCCGTCGCGCTGGGCGTGGTGTCGCTGATCCTGCGCCACGGCGCCGGCGCCGAACCGCTGGCCTGGGGCCTGCTGTTCGGGCTGGCACCGTTCTCGGCGGTGTTCTATCCGGTGTCCGTGCTGCCCGCTTTCATCCGCCCGCTGTCCTACGCCCTGCCCACCACCCATGTCTTCGAAGGCATGCGCGCCGCGCTGCTGCACGGGCAGATCCGCTGGGACCACCTGGCCGCCGCATTCGCCCTGAACCTGCTATGGCTCGGTGGAGCGGCCCTGTTGTTCGCGCGACAGTTCCACGCGGCCCGCGTCAGCGGCGCCCTAATCAGCATTGGTGAATGATGGAGACTTCCTTCTGGCTGATCCGCCACGCTTTGGTCGCCGAGAACGCCCGCGGCTTCCTCTACGGCGTCATGGACGTGCCGCTGTGCGAGCCGACCCTGCTGGAGCAGGCGCCGATGTACCGCTCCCTGGCCGCCAGGCTGCCGCGTCCGGCCGATTGGCTGGTGACCCCGCTGTCCCGCACCCGGCGCACCGCCGAAACCATCTTCGCCCACGGCTATCCCCGCACGGAACTGAACGAGGAACCGGGCCTGATCGAACAGGCGCTGGGCGAGTGGCAAGGCCTGCCGCACGCCGAACTGCCCCCGAAGCTGCTGCACCCCGCCCACGCCTTCTGGCCGCTGGCCGGTGAAGAGAAACCCCCCGGCGGCGAAAGCATGGCCGAGGTCATCACCCGCGTCGGTGCGGCGATGGAGCGCCTGGCCGAAACCCACGCCGGCCGCGACGTGGTGATCGTCAGCCACGGCGGCGCGATCCGCGGCGCCATCGCCCACGCCCTGCGCATCGCGGCGGACAACGCCCTGCACATGTCGGTGCAGAACCTGTCGCTGACCCGCCTGCAACGCTCCCCGGACGGCTGGCGCGTGCAATGCGTGAACGAGTTGCCGGGGTATTGACGCGCGGCGGGTGAGGCAAACCCCGCGATGCCGCGATGCCGCGATGCCGCGATGCCGGGAGGGCTGTGGG
>DATAZJ010000523.1:0-1753 GCA_036272115.1 Rhodopila sp.
GCCTTCGGTCCAATCCTCGTGGGCCGCGGCGCCGATGTTTTGGAGGATGAGGCATGACCGATGCCCGGACAGAGATCCCTGCCGATCATGACGCCGAACAGATCGAAACCGAGTCCGTACCCGCCAGCGCCGGCGAGAACGCCCGGGATGAGGCTGATCTGACCCACCAGGCCGTGGTTCCCTGTGGCGCCGAGGAAGCCGCCCCTGCGCTCGGCGATGCTGAACCGGCGGCAAATGTTACGCCCGATCCGGCCGCTTCTGACGGCAGTCCCGCGTCTCACGACGGCGGGGAAACGGCAAAAGAGGCTGATGCCGACCCGGCGCACCCGGTTGACGCCGACACAACGTTCCACTCCGACGCCGATTCTGCGCTCAAAGGCGACATGGTCACAGCGTCCGACGCCGAGTCCGCGCCGAGAGCCGACAAGGTCACCGCGTCCGACGCCGACTTAATCACACAGGTTGACGCCGACGCGGCACCTCAGGTCGATGCAACGGTGACGCCACCCTCCACGCCGCCCCTGCGAGACCCCGATGACGCTGCCCTACGCCTCGCCGAGGCTGCCGTTTTTGCCAGCGCGACTCCCATGACCCCGCGCGCTCTGTCGCAGATCCTCCCGGACGACCTGGACCCGGCGGCGGTGATCGCCATGCTGAGGACTCGTTATGAAGGACGCGGCCTCGAACTCATTGAGATCGGCGGCGGTTTGCAGTTCCGCACCGCGGCTGACCTCGCACCCCAGCTTCGTAAGGTCGTCCAGGTGCCGCGCCGCCTGCCCAGAGTAGCCCTGGAGACCCTGGCGATTGTCGCCTATCACCAGCCGATCACTCGTCCGGAAATTGAGGACCTGCGTGGTACCGGCCTCTCGCAACAGACCCTCGACACGTTGCTGGAAAACGACCTGATCGTCTCCCGTGGCCGCAAGGAAACCCCTGGGCGGCCAACCTTGTGGGGCACCACTCCGAAATTCCTGGAGTATTTCGGGTTGCGCGACATTCGCGAATTGCCCCGACGCCAGGACCTGCTGCTGGAGGCAATCCGTCCGGCAGGTGAGGCGGAAACCCCGTCCGCAGCCTCGGAAGACGCACAATCCGGACCGCCAGACACGCTGCCCGCGTAACACCCGCCGGCCGCCGCGCCAATCGCGACTTGACCTGACGCCGCCGGATGCGCATGTTTTAGATCTTATCGTCGCGCGCACCATTGCAGCCGCGCCCCGCTGACCGAGGACCTCAGGCCATGGCCAAATCGAACGTTGTGCAGATCAAGCTCGTGTCCAGTGCGGATACCGGGTTCTTCTATGTCACGAAGAAGAATGCCCGCGCCCAGACCAACAAGCTGGAGCTGAAGAAGTACGACCCGGTCGCGCGCAAGCACGTCCTGTTCAAAGAAGCCAAGATTAAATAGCTGCGCACCCAGGTGCGAACAGCATCCGACAGTTTCTGAAGGGCCGGACTTCGGTTCGGCCGACCGCGTCGGCCTAACTGACCGAGACGAGCGGCGCCAATTCCACCCGGTTGCGGCCCTGCCGCTTGGCTTCGTACAGCGCAAGGTCCGCTGTATGCAGCAGCCGCTCCGGCGTGGACACGTCATCACCGGTGCATGACACTCCGACACTGACCGACAGCCTATGCCGCAGACCCGGGACCGGTTCGAACACCACCGTCTCCACCGCCAGCCGCAGCCGTTCCGCCGCAGCCGTGGCATCGTCCGGATTGGAACCGGGCATCACGACGACAAATTCCTCGCCGC
>DATAZJ010000524.1:0-2539 GCA_036272115.1 Rhodopila sp.
CGCGATGGGGGTCACCGTCCGTGGCGGGAAGGTTATCGCGGAGGGGATATGGGACGCCCGCGGCACGTTGGGCGTGGATCGCGCGACTCCGGTTGGCCTGACCGAGATCACGGTGCGGTTCGAAGTCGATTGCGACGCGGACCGTGCGAAGCTGGAGCGGATGATCCAGACAACCGAGCGTTACTGCGTGATTCTACAGACGCTTAAGTCACCACCGAAGCTCGCGATGGAAATTGCGTAGCGCCAACGGTTGAAAGACTGACACTCGACGCTGGGCTGGCATCGCGCATGGTCCGGCGTCCATACCTTTGGTTGGACCGGCAGAAGGCGTGGATGCCGATCGTCATCGGCATGACGTGGTGGGCGCTGGCATGACGTGGTGGGCGCTGGCATGACGTGGTGGGCGCCGGCATGACGGGGTGGGCGCCGGCAGAGTGTGGGTCACAACGCGGAATGGTAAACGCTGGCAATCGTCTGAGGTCGCAACAACCTCAGACGATCACGGTTTCTAGCCGTCCCACACGCTGCTGGGCATCGGCAGTTTGGCGAAGGCGGTATCGTCCAGTGTCACCGCTGGGCTGATGCCAGCCATCCCCAGCAGCATGAACCACTGGCGCACATGCTGGCCGCAGTGCCAGGTGGTGCGCTCCATCACTTCATGCAGCAGTTGCGGGCCGTAGTAGGTCTGGACGATCTGCTGGCCGGTCTTGTCGGATTTCGGATCCCACCAGGCGTGCATCTCCGCCAGCACATGCTGGCCGTAGACCGCGATGGACGCGCTGGTCTTCTGGTCCGGTGACGGTCCCCCGGTCAGCATGTCGTTGACCAGCGTCGCGCCGGCCGCGACCTCCAGCATGCCTTGCGGAATACGAAACAGGTGATGGCTCAGCGCCAGGTAGCTGCGTGGGCGGTTGGGAACCTCGGTGGACAGCAGCGAGTCCGGCATCTGCGGGACGATCCGGATGGCGGTTTCCACGAACAGGTCCAGCCGTTCCATCAACTGGGTGGGGGACAGGACGGGACCGGTCGCCTCATTCAGGCCCAGGAACTTCACGACGTGGCCGATGTTCTGGGCGAAAATCCATTCGTCGCCGCGCGACAGCACCGGGATGGAGCGGGCGCCGAGACGGCGCAGTTCATTCATCCCGTCGGGATCGGTCAGAATATTGATGGACTTGAACTCGATCGCACGGACCGAGAGAAACTCCTTGAGTTTCAGGCAGCTTGTTCAGCCAGGCTGCCAGAAGACATTCAGCGTCGTATCGCCCTGCATGGTGTCGATCTCCCTGAAAGCCGGTTACGCCGGAACCGCCGGCGCGTCAATTGCGACGTCCAGCCAGCCGTTCGGAATGAAACGAGCCACATCGCCCGAACGCAGCAGCACGGTGGTGGTGTCGGATTCGACCACCGCCGGGCCGCGGATGATCTGCCCCCCAGCCAGTGCCAGGAAATCGAACACCGGCACACGGGTCCAGCAGCCCAGATACACCAGCCGCCGGGCCTTGGCTTCGGCATCCGCGGACGGCGCGCGCACCGCCGCGCTCGCCACTTGCGGCAAACGCCCGATCGCCGATAGGCGGGCGTTCACCAGCACCGCCTCCTGATCCCGCAGCGCGTAGGTGTACAGGCGCTCGTGCGCCGCGTGGAACCGGTCGGCCAGGATCGCCGGCAGGGCGGGGTCGTCCCAATCGACGGCATCCAACGGGACAGGGATTTCGAACACCTGCTCGCCATACCGCATGTCGGCGGAGCGGTGCAGGGTTATTGTCCCGTCGAACCATCCCAGCCGGTCGCGGCCTTCCGCCTCCATCATTGCGAAGGACGATTTCAGGCCGGCGGTGTCGATGTCGCCCGATTGTCCCTGGCCGCGGCTGAGTTCGACGCGCAGATCCGTGTTCAGCATGCCCCAGGCGGACAGGACCGAGGCGGCGACAGGCACCGCGACGCGGCCGATACCGAGTTCGGCCGCGACGGCCGTGACGTGCAGCCCCGCCGCGCCGCCGAACGCCAGCAGCGTATAGCCGCGCGGATCGACACCGCGCCGCACCGTCGCCACGCGCACCCCATCCGCCATCCGGCTGTTGACGACACGATGGATGCCGGCGGCGGCCTGTTCGGTCTCGATTCCCAGCTCTGCCGCGAGCCTCGCCACCACCTCGGTCGCCGCCTTCAAATCCAGGCTGCGCCGTCCACCCAGAAAATTCCCCGGATCGAGGTAGCCCAGCACCAGGTTCGCATCGGTTACCGTGGCCCCGGTGCCGCCTTGGCCGTAGCAGGCGGGGCCGGGCATGGCGCCGGCGCTTTCCGGCCCGACCGCCAGCAACCCCGACCGGTCCAGCTTGCCGATCGACCCGCCACCAGCCCCCAAAGTCACAATATCCAGGCTCGGCAGCGCAATACGAGCACCGGCAACCGCCTTGTCGCCGGACAGCGTCGGCTGCCCGTCACGCACCACGGCGATGTCGGTGGATGTGCCGCCCATGTCGAATCCGATGATGTTGGACGCCAGCCCGTCGCGCGACAACGCGACCGACGCCGC
>DATAZJ010000525.1:0-2730 GCA_036272115.1 Rhodopila sp.
GGCAGCGACCTGATCTTCCCGCACCACGAAAACGAAATGGCGCAAAGCCTGTGCGCCTTCCCCGGCAGCCATTTCGCCCGCTACTGGATGCACAACGGCATGCTGCAGGTGAACGGCGAGAAGATGTCCAAAAGCCTGGGCAACTTCTTCACGGTTCGCGACATCCTGGCGAAGGCGCCCGGCGAGGCGATCCGCCTGTTGCTGCTGCGCACCCACTACCGGTCACTGCTGGATTTCTCCGACCACGGGCTGGCGGAGGCCAAAAAGGAGCTGGATCGTTTCTACCGCGCGCTCGAACGCTTCCCCGTGCTGGCGCCCGGCACGATGCCGACGGCCGTGCTGGAAGCCCTGTGCGACGACCTGAACACCCCGCTCGCGCTGTCCGAGATGCACAAGCTGGCCGACGCCGCGATGGCCGGCGATGGACAGGCCGCCGCGTCATTGAAGGCGGCGGGCGTCGTGCTGGGTCTGCTGCAACAGACCCCGGATGAATGGTTCCGCGGCGCCGGCGACGACACCGCTGAAATCGACGCCCTGATCGCCGAACGTCTGGCCGCTCGGGCCGCGAAGAATTTCGCCCGAGCGGATGCGATCCGATCGGAATTGACCGCCAGGGGGATCGTCGTGGAGGACGGCCCCAAGGGCTCGACCTGGCGGCGCGCCACCTGATGACCGGACGCGACGGCGGCGCCGACCTTCACCCGCTCGGCAACAGCCCGGTGGTCATCCTCGTCCGCCCGCAACTGGCCGACAACGTCGGCGCCTGCGCCCGGGCCATGGCCAACGGCGGCCTCTTTCACATGCGCCTCGTCGCCCCGCGCGACGGCTGGCCGCAGGAAAAAGCCTGGCGCATGGCCTCCGGCGCCGATCGCATCCTCGACGCGGCGACAGTCCACCCGACCGTCGCCGACGCCGTCGCCGACCTGCACCACGTCTTCGCCACCTGTCCCCGCCCGCGTCACATCGTCAAGCCGGTCCTGACCGCCCGAGGCGCCGCCGCCGAACTGCGCGCAATCGCCACCCGAGACCTGCACGCCGGCCTGCTGTTCGGCCCCGAACGGGCGGGCCTCGACAACGACGACATGGCCGAGGCCGACGCACTGGTGCGCTTCCCGCTCAACCCCGCCTTCATGTCGCTGAACCTGGCCCAAGCCGTGATGGTGATGGCCTATGAGTGGTGGACCGCCGCCGACGACACCCCGCCCCGCACGCTGATGACCAACGAAACCCGTGTCGCGACCAAGGGCCGGCTGGACAATTTCCTGACCCACCTGATCGATCAGCTCGACGCCTGCGGTTTTCTGCGCAACCAGCCGAAGCGGCCCGGGATGATCCGCAACATCCGCCACCTGTTCCAGCGCGGCGAAGTCACCGACCAGGAACTGCGCACCCTGCACGGCGTGGTAACCGAACTGGCCATCGGCCGCCGCCAACGCGGCCGCCTGGAGACCGACGACAGCGCATAATCCCACACCGCCCAACCCCGCCACGCCGACACAAGCCACCCCGCCACGCCGACGCAGGCCACCCCGCCACGCCGACGCAGGCCACCGCGTCAAGCCGACGCAGGCCACTCCGTCACGCCGACGAAAGCCACCCGCGTCACGCCCACGCAGCCACCCCCGTCACGCCGACGCAAAGCCCCCGTCATGCTGACGAAGGTCAGCATCTACGCCGTGCCTTCTCTCGAAAACCCGCACGCATCCAACGGACGGCAACTCCGCGCGGCCACGACAACGCCAGACCGCCCAGAATCCCCAGCCTCAGCGCGACGCCGCCCGGCGCCCCGCCTCCATCGCCCGAACCAGCACCAGCCCTTGCTGCAACTGGAAATCCGTCGACGGATTCTTCATGTCGAGCTTCGGCCAGTTCTCCGGCGGCAGTTTCGGAATCTGCTGGGACACGGCGGGCAGATCAGCCGGCGGCGGCACAGGGACCGATTTCCCGGCACTGGGCGTCGTCAGAGTATGCCGCAGATCGGCCTCATGCTCCGGCGCGAAGTGCGGCACGGGATTGTGAGTTTCCGCCACCTCGACGTTCGGCGTGATCCCCACACCCTGGATCGAGCGGCCGGACGGCGTGTAATACCGCGCCGTCGTCAACCGGATCGCGCCGTAGCCCGGCAACGGAAACAGCGTCTGCACCGAACCTTTCCCGAACGATTGGGTGCCCAGGACCAAGGCACGCCGGTCGTCCTGCAACGCGCCAGCTACGATTTCGGCAGCCGATGCCGTGCCGTTGTTCGTCAGCACCACAACCGGCAGGTTGCCGGACACATCGTTGCTCGGCTTCGCCGACCAGCTCTGATTGTCGTCCGAGTGCCGCCCGCGTGTCGAAACAATGCCGCCGCTGTCCAGGAAGTCATTGGACACCGCGACCGCCTGATCCAGCAAACCGCCGGGATCGTTGCGCAGATCCAGGATCAGCGCCCGCAGCGGCCCGCCGGACTGGGATTTCAGGTCCTTGATGGCGGAGCGGATGCCGGCGTCGGCTTTTTCGGTGAATTGCGACAGCCGGACATAGCCGATATTGCCAGGTTCCAGCCGCGACTTGACCACCTGGATTTTGATGATCTCGCGCACCACGCCGATTTCCAGCGGCTTGTCGGTGCCGTCGCGCTTGATCGTCAGGGTGATTTTGGAGTTCGGCAGGCCGCGCATGCGGTCGACCGCGTCGTTCAGCGACAGGCCAAGCACGGTCTTGCCGTCCAGCGCGGTGATTATGTCGCCG
>DATAZJ010000526.1:0-7541 GCA_036272115.1 Rhodopila sp.
CGGTTGAAGGACCGTTGGAAGTCGGGGCCGGAGACGTATCTGGGTGTCCTGGTCGAGGGGTTTCCCAACATGATGATGCTGATGGGGCCGCATACCGCGCTGGGCAATATTCCGCGCAGCATCGAGTATAATGTCGAATGGGTGAGCGGGTTGTTGGGCTATGCCAAGGATCATGCGCTGACCCGGCTGGAGGCGACGCCGGCGGGGGTGGCTTCGTGGACGGATCACGTGAAGTCGCTGGGTGTCGGTTTGCTGTCGAACGAAGTCAATTCGTGGATGACGGGTATCAATACCAATGTGGAGGGCAAGCAGACCCGGATCATTGCCCGGTACAGCGGCAGCGCGCCGGCTTATCGCGCTCGGTGCGATGAGGTGGCGGCGAATGGTTACCGGGAGATGGCGCTGAGCTAGGGGCGCTGGGCCTGGGGGGGGTTAAACCCCCAGGCGTTGCCTGGCCAGTGCGGTCCCCTGCCCCAGCGCTACCAGTTTCGCGGCCGCGACGTCCACCGACATCGGTGCCATGCCGCAATTGGTGCAGGGGAACAGGTGTTCGGGCGGGACGTATTCCATGGCTTCGGCGATGACGGCGGCGACCTGTTCGGGGGTCTCCACGGTGTCGGTTGCGACGTCGATCACGCCGACCAGCACGTCCTTGCCCTTCAGCAGGCCCAGCAGGTGCAGCGGCACTTTTGCGTTGCGGCATTCCAGGGAGACCTGGTCGATGGCGCTGGCGGCGAGGACGGGGAAGGTTTGTTCGTATTGTCGCCATTCGGTGCCGAGCGAACCTTTCCAGTCGATGTTCGCCTTGATGCCGTAGCCGTAGCAGATATGCACCGCGGTGGTGCAGTTGAGGCCGGCGGCGGCGCGTTCCAGGGCGCGAATGCCCCAGGTGGCGACTTCGTCCATGTAGACGTTGAACGCGGGTTCGTCGAACTGGATCGTATCGATCCCGTCGGCTTCCAGGGCCTTGGCTTCCTGGTTCAGCAGGTCGGCGAAGGCCATGGCAAGGGCGACCTTGTCGCCGTAGTGCGTGTCGGCGATTGTATCGACAAGCGTCATCGGTCCGGGCAGGGTGAATTTCAGTTTTCTGTCGGTATGGGATCGGGATAGACGCGCCTCGGTGGCGTGGACGCGGTCGGTGAGGCGGAGGGCGCCGGTTACGACCGGTACCATCGCCTTGTAGCGATCGTTGCGGATGCCCATTTCGACCTTGTGGTCGAAGTCGATGCCTTCGATCCGCTCCAGGAAGCCGTGGACGAAATGCTGGCGGGATTGTTCGCCGTCGGTGACGATGTCGATGCCGGCGTCTTCCTGGCGTTTCAGCCACAGCAGGGTGGCGTCGCGCTTGGCGGCCGCGAGGGCTTCGCCCGATGATTTCCAGGGAGCCCATAGTTTGTTGGGTTCGGCCAGCCATTCCGGCTTTGGCAGGCTGCCGGCGATTGTGGTGTGCAGCATTCTGGGATTCTCCGGGTCGGGTTGGCGTGGCTGGTATCGCGCGTCAGGGAAGCGCGATACGTCGTAGTTTTGCCCACTAGGGCGGCAGGAAGGTTTGGGCGATCGCCTGGAACGGTTCCAGCGCTTCACAGTGTTCGGCGTGCGACTTCAGGGCGGGCCATCGGGTCATGGAGGTGCCGTGCGCCTCGGTGTTGAAGCGGATGGCGCAGGCGACGGCGATGTCGGCGTGGCTGAGGGTGGGGCCGAACCAGCATGGGGTGGTGCGGGTGGTTCGGTCGGCGTTCAGCGTGCCGAGGACCGCGGTTATTTGTTCGATGCAACGGTCTGTCCAGCGTTGGGAGACCGGTTGGTGCAGCAGGCGTTCATACACCAGGCTGACCGATTTGTCGGCCAGGCCGGTGGCGAGCGCGGTGATTTTGGCGATTTGGCGCCTTGTTGGGCCGCTGTTGGGGATCAGGGCTTTGTCGGGGCCTATGGTTTCGTCCAGGTGATCCAGGATTGTTACGCTGTCTACCAGCACCTCACCGTCGTCCAGCAGCAGTGTGGGGACGCGGCGCAGCGGGTTGTGGGCGGCGATCTGGGCGGCGTCGGCGAAGGTGGACCAGGGGCGGTGTTCGAATTTGATGCCGTATAGCCGCATCGTGATGGCGACGCGGCGCACGAAGGGGGAGTCGAACTGGCCGATCAGGATCATGGGTTGGCTCCTTCCTTGATGTTTGGTGTCCCGGGGTGCGGGTCTGGGGTGGATATTGCGGGTTCGTTCAGTCTTTCTTCATTTTTATCACGGAGAAAGGCGGAGGGCCACTGAGGGCCACGGAGCGTTGCCGTGCTTTATCATCAGGAACTGACTGAACGCATCATTGGATTGGCGATCGAGGTGCATCGGCATAGTGGGCCGGGGCTGTTGGAGTCGTTTTATGCCGCGGCGTTGTGCCGGGAGCTGGAGGGGGCTGGCATTCGGGTGCGGCGGGAGGTGGGGATTCAGGCGATTTACAAGGGTGAGGCTCTGGCGTTGGGATTTCGGGCGGATATTTTGGTGGAGGAGACGGTTATTCTGGAGATTAAGGGGGTGCCGGCGTTGTTGCCGGCTCATGACATGCAGTTGCTGACTTATTTGCGGATGAGCGGGTTGCCGGTGGGCCTGTTGCTCAACTTTCATGCGCTTCGGTTGAAGGATGGCCTGCGGCGCTTTGTCGGGTGAGCGGGATTTGTTTTGCGCCGTCTGTGCGTTTCGGGATGGGAACCTGTCGCGGTTGGTTATTGTTGTGATCGTTACGCGGCGTACGGAGAGGGGGAGTTGTGTTGGCCGATCGGGATCTTGGGTTGGCTCCTTCCTTGGGGTTTTGGTGTCCCGGTGTGCGGGTCTGGGGTGGATATTGCGTGTTTGTTTGGTCTTTCTTCATTTTTATCACGGAGAAAGGCGGAGGGCCACTGAGGGCCACGGAGCTTTGCCTTGCTTTATCATCAGGGACTGACTGAGGGTAGTATTGGGTTGCGATCGAGGTGCATTGTTTGTGTTGCCATATCGTAACTAGTACTCGCGGACGCTGGTGGGCCTAAAGTTGATTGGTAAAGTCTAGCGGGTCGTTGTATTGGGGATGCTTTTTGAACATTAGCCATTACGATTGTCGTACAGCCTCCAAAAATCTGACAGGGATCATGGTGGGGAGTAATTGGCCGTGATGGGCTGTATTGGCGGTAATACTATTGGATAATATTATCGTATTTTTATTTACTTTCATTACTTTGAACTGTATTGGAAGGTTCTGTAATATTCTGTATCAACAATTATGTTGCTGATTTCGGGACTTTTCGTTGGGGGTGGTTCGCCCCCCAAATATTCTTCCGCTGTAGAATCGTTGAATGCAAATATTGGTTTTCTGATATTATTATTTTCGGTGCACTTGGCCTGTTTTGGCTCATTTTCAGGGCTTCCGCCTGGGACGCTTACCGGCGCCAATTGCTTGCATCTCGTTGGTTTGGGCTGTTGCTTGTATCTGTGTTTGTGATAGTCTTGGCTATATGACTTTATAGGTTTTTATTATGATTTGAGGGCATTTATTGTAGTTATAATTTTCTCCACTTGTCGTCATGGATGCAGTTGCGGGCTTTTTTGATGAGTGGGTTGCCGGTGGGCTTGTTGTTCAGCTTTTATGCGCATCGTTTGAAGATGGCCTGCGGCGCTTTGTCGGGTGATTGGGGGTTTTTCTTGGTCCCCCGTGGTTCTCCGGATTTTTCCGTGTTGAGAATCCCGGGCTTGACGTTCACTCAGGCAGCGAATGGGGAGACACCGGGGGGGGTGCGACAACCGAGCGTGATGGTTTGGGTGTTTTGCGCTTGGGGACTTGATGGAATGTATTGGATTCGGTTTTATAACGATATGGGATTGAGCGTATCGCGCGTTGTCGGGCGCGATACGCCTGTGGTGGGTCGGGGTTGCGGTCGATGCTGCTCCGCGGCCGGGGGCTAGCCTTTGACGGCTAGCAGTTCGACCTCGAACAGCAGGGTGGCGTTGGGGGGGATGACGCCGCCGGCGCCTCGGGCACCGTAGCCTAGGTCGGGGGGAATGATCAGCGTGCGCTTGCCGCCGACTTTCATCGTGGCGACGCCCTCATCCCAGCCGCGGATGACGTGGCCTTGGCCGATGGGGAACTCGAAGGGCTGTCCGCGGTCGAGCGAGCTGTCGAATTTCTTCCCTTTGGCGCCGTTTTCATACAGCCAGCCGGTGTAGTGCATGACGCAGATCTGCCCGGACTTGGGTTCGGCGCCGGTGCCGACGACGGTGTCCTCATATTGCAGGCCTGATGGGGTCGTGATCATTTTGCCAACTTCCTGAGCCTGTGCGGCGGTGGGGGCGACGGTGGCGAAGCAGGTGATGGATGCGGTCAGAAAACCGGCCAAAGCTGCCGCCCTGACCCATGAAGCAGTTCGCATCAATCAACCCCTCGCAATCGCGCCGCGTTTGAACGAGGGGGCGTGTTAACCCATCTGGCCGGTCCATGCTACCCGCCGGATTGCGCGGCCGGTCCGACCTGCTTAAGCTTACTCGCCAGTAGGAGGGACACATCCATGGATCTTCGCTTCACCCCGGAAGAGCTTGCCTTCCGCGAGGAAGTCCGCACGTTCATTCGCGAAAACCTGCCCGCGGATACGCGTGACCGCATGAAGCTCGGGCATCCGCCGCGCAAGGAGGACACCGTGCGGTGGCAGCGGATCCTGAACGCGAAGGGCTGGGCGGCGCTGTCGTGGCCGAAGGAATGGGGCGGGCCGGGCTGGTCGGCGATCCAGAAGATGATCTTCCTGGAAGAAAACCTGATGGCCCCTGCCCCGGAGCTGCTGTCGTTCAATATCACCATGCTGGGGCCGGTGCTGTTGCAGTTCGGCACCGAGGAGCAGAAGAAGCGGTACCTGCCGCGCGCGGCCAATCTGGACGATTGGTGGTGCCAGGGATTCTCGGAACCGGGGGCGGGATCGGACCTGGCGTCGCTGAAGACGGCGGCGAAGCTGGATGGCGATCATTACGTGGTGAACGGGCAGAAGATCTGGACCTCCACCGCGCATAATGCCGACTGGTGCTTCCTGCTGGTGCGGACCGATCCGAACGCGCGCAAGCGGCAGGAGGGGATCTCGTTCCTGCTGGTGGATATGAAGACACCCGGCATCACGGTGCGGCCGATCATTTCGATCGACGCCAGCCATCATCTGAACGAGGTGTTCTTCGACGATGTGCGGGTGCCGGTGGAGCGGCGCATCCATGCCGAAAACAAGGGCTGGGACGTCGCAAAATATCTGCTGGGTAACGAACGGACCGGTATTGCTCGTTTGGGCAAGTCGCGGGAACGGGTTTCGTCCGCGGTGTCGATGGCGCGCGAGGTCAATTTCGGCGGCAAGCCGTTGATCGAGGACCCGGTGTTCCGCCAGCGTGTCGCGCAGTTGCAGGTGGATATGAAGGCTTTGGAGATTACGCAGTACCGTGTCGTTTCGGCGTATGACAAGGCGAAGGGGGCGGGCAAGCCGGACCCGTTGTCCTCGGTGCTGAAGGTAAAGGGCACCGAGTTGCTGCAGGCGACGTCGGAGTTGGCGGTGGATGTCTCCGGTCCTTATGCGACGCCGATCTGGGCGCAGGAGCTGGAGGCGCTGAACGAGCCGGATGACATGATGGAGGCCAGCAGCGCCGGCACCGGCGGCTATCTGATGCTGCGGGCCGCCTCGATCTACGGCGGCACCAATGAAATCCAGAAGAATATCCTGACCAAAGCGGTATTGGGGCTGTAATGGACTTCGAACCATCCGACGACCAGCGGCTACTGGTCGAGAGCGTCACCCGCATGCTGGGCGATACCTACGGTTTCACCCAGCGCAAGGGGTATATGGCCCTGAAGGAGGGGTATTCCCCCGCTGTCTGGGCGCAGTTCGCCGAGCTTGGGCTGCTGGGGCTGCCGTTTGCCGAGGAATATGGCGGTTTTGGCGGCGGCGCGCAGGAAGTGATGCTGGTGATGCAGGCGTTCGGCCGGGTGCTGGTGCTGGAGCCGTATTTCTCCACGGTCGTGCTGGGCGGGACGGCGGTGAACGTTGCGGGATCGGCGGCGCAGAAGCAGGCGATCCTGCCGGCGATCGCCGAGGGCAGCCTGAAGCTGGCGTTCGCGCACGGCGAACGGCAGGCTCGCTATGATCTGACCGATGTCGTGACGACCGCCAAGCGTAACGGGTCCGGCTGGGTGCTGGATGGGTCGAAAACGGTCGTTTCGCATGGCGAGGCGGCGGACAAGATCATCGTCAGTGCCCGCACCGGTGGCGATCGGTATGATGAAGACGGGATCACGCTGTTTCTGGTGGATGCGGGGGCGGCCGGGGTGGCTCGGCGCGGGTATCTGAGCCGGGACGATACGCGGGCGGCGGATATTTCGCTGTCGAATGTCTCGGTGACCGAGGCGGATGTGCTGGGTGGGGTCGGCCAGGGGCTGGCGGTGATCCGGCGCGTGGTCGAGGCGGGCATCGCCGCCAGCGCCGGGGAGACCGTCGGCGCGATGGAGGCGATGAACGAGATGACGCTGGAATACAGCAAGACCCGGGTGCAGTTCGGCAACCCGATCGGGTCATACCAGGTGGTGCAGCACCGGCTGGCGGATATGTTCATGACTCAGGAGCAGGGGCGCAGCATGGCGATGCTGGCCACCATGTCGATCGACAATCCGGATGAGGCGAGCCGAACGCACGATATCGCGCTGGCGAAGGTGGGGATTGGCCAGGCTGGGCGGTATGTGTCGCAGAGCGCGGTGCAGATGCATGGCGGGATCGGGATGACCGAGGAATATGCGGTGGGGCACTATTTCCGGCGGTGCATGGTGATCGAGCGGTTGTTTGGGGATCCGGCTTATTATCTGGCGAAGTTGGCGGCGGAGGTGGGGTAGCGGCCGGTTGCCACGCGGTGCGGGGTTAAGACCAATCCGCATTGATTCTGACTTACCACCCCTGTCATTGGCCCGGACACGCGGCGCCATAACGGGAATGGAGGGCCGATCTCAACGGCGCTTGGCATAAATTTCCACCGGCAGCCCGACCCGCCATGAATGACACTCGGCTCGCGGGGGTCATTCATGGCTGCTCTTTTTTAAGGCGGATGAAGCGGGATAAGGGGGGATGAAGGGGATTGTTTTCGCGATCAGGCTTGGGCGGTGATGCGGCGGATTTCGACTTTGGGTTGGCCGAAGTTGATCAGCAGGCACAAGGGCTTGCCGGTCGCCCGCAGGTAGTTTCGGCATTGTGGGACATGTACGTCGCTCAGCGCGCCGACCGCCTTGAGTTCGACGATGACCTGATCCTCGACCAACAGGTCGGCGGTATATTCGCCGACAATCACGTCGTCGTAAAAGACCACGATTCCCCGCTGCTGCACGACGCCGAGCCCGGACTTTCGCATCTCGTGGGCGAGGGCGTTTTCATTAACCTTCGGGCGGGGCCATCTGCTGCTGATGCAGTGCTGTCTTGTTCCAAGGGTCGGCTAAACAATCTCGAAACCGTGGCGGCGTAACCCGGCAACGGTGGCAAAGCTGATCCTGCCGTTCCGGAAGGTGCCGCGCGCGGGC
>DATAZJ010000527.1:0-5963 GCA_036272115.1 Rhodopila sp.
GCGCTGACCGATTTGTCGTTTCAGGACAAGCCGCCCGCCGGTGCGGTCGCCGCCGCGGTCGCGTTGTTGACGGACCTGGGCGCATTGGATGCTGGGGGTCGTATCACCGGTGACGGCCGGGACATGGCGCGGATCGGTGCCCATCCTCGGCTGGCGGCGATGATGCTGGCCGCCGGCACGCGGGAACAGGCGGCGCTCGCGGCCGATCTTGCCGCGTTGCTGGAGGAGCGTGACCCGCTTCGGTCGCGGGATGCTCCGGCCGATATCGGCATCCGCCTGGCTGCGCTCGCGTTCGGCGATCCTGATGCCGACCGGGGGGCGCTGCATCGGATCCGCCAGACCAGTGGCCAGTATCGGCGCCGGATGCGCGTGCCTGGGGACACCGAGGCCGCCGGCGATCCCGGATCGCTGCTTGCCGCGGCGTTTCCCGACCGGATCGCGCAGCGGCGGGGCGAACCGGGGTCGTTCCGGTTGTCAGGCGGCGGTAGCGCGCGTTTGCCGGTGACCGATCCGCTGGCCAAGGCGGGCTTGCTGGTGGCGGCTTCGCTGGAGCTGAAGGCGTCTTCCCGTATTCGCCTCGCCGCGCCGCTGGATGCGGATGATTTACCGCCGGCGCTGGCGGCCAGGGTGACCGAACAGGTGGAAGCCGCGGCATTCGATCCGGCGACCGGGGCGGTGCTCGCCCGACGCCGCCGCCGGCTGGGTGCGCTGATCCTGTCGGACCGGACCGAACCGGCCAATCCCGAGCAGACGGCGGAGGCGCTGGCGAATGCGGTGGCGGGGCAGAATTTGCGGGCGCTACCGTGGACGGACGGTGCGCGTCAACTGCAGGCTCGGGTTGCGCTGATGCGGGCCATCGAGCCGGAAGCGGGCTGGCCGGACCTGGCGGATGGCGCGCTGAAAGCCTCGGTGCTGACCTGGCTGACGCCTTACCTGGCGGGCATCACCCGGTTGGCGGAGGTGGAAAAGCTGGACCTGCATGCGATCCTGCGGGGGATGATGGGTTGGGACCTGGCATCGCGGCTGGACCGCGATCTGCCGACCCATCTGCCGCTGTCGATCGGGCGCGCGGCGATCGACTATACCGAGGCGCCGCCGTTGGCCTCGGCCAAGGCGCAGGCGTTCTACGGCATGGCGAAGGCGCCGCCACTGGCGGGCGGGCGGATTGCGCTTCGGCTGGCGCTGCTGTCGCCTGCCGGACGGCCGATCGCGGTGACCGCCGACCTGGGCGGGTTTTGGAAGGGTGCCTGGGCGGACGCCCGCCGTGACATGCGCGGCCGCTACCCGAAGCACCATTGGCCGGAAAATGGCGCGAATCCCTCGGAAAACTGATGCAGGGGATTCTTGTTACCGCCTCGGCCGCGTGCCATGTGTCTGTCCGTCGCGCCGCACACCGGGAGAACCTGCCGTTATCATGCCAGTTTTGTCCTCGCCTCTGCGGGTTGATGCACGCCAATCGCCTCCCCGGCTAGACGCACGCCATTCGCCTCTCCAGCTTGATGCATCCCACTCGCTTCTCCAGCTCGGTGCACGCCGCTCGCCTCTCCGGCGAGACGCACGCCGCTCACCTGTCTGGCTCGACGCACGCCATTGGCAACGGATGTCGCAGGGGGTGGTCCTGAGCCTGGCGCTGCTGGCATCCGCGTGCTCACCGGGATCGGCCGTCGCGCGGGCGGCGCCGGAAAGCCTGGCCCCACTGGTAAAGCAGGTGCTGCCGGCGGTGGTGAACATCGCGGTGACCGAAACCGTGTCCGGCAGCGACGCGCTGGGGGAATTGCCGCCTGAACTGCGCGATACGCCGCTGGGCCGTGAATTCCGCCGCCGGTTCGGCAACAAGCGAGAGCAGGTGGCCGGCGCCGGATCGGGGTTCATCATCGATCCGTCCGGCATCATCGTCACCAACAACCATGTGGTCGATCACGCCGACAAGATCGTCGTCTCGCTGACCGACGGACGCCAGTTGCCGGCGACGGTACTGGGCCGGGACGAGTTGACCGATGTCGCGGTGATCAAGGTGAAGACCGCCGACAAGCTGCCGAGCGTGCCGTGGGGCGATTCGCGGAAGACCGAGGTCGGCGATTGGATCATGGCGGCGGGCAACCCGTTCGGGCTGGGCGGGTCGGTGTCGGTCGGCATCATCTCGGCGGAGGGGCGCGACCTGGGGTCCGGCCCGTTCGACAATTTCCTGCAACTGGATGCGCCGATCAATCCGGGCAACTCGGGCGGTCCGGTGTTCAACATGCAAGGCCAGGTGATCGGGGTCAGTTCGGTGATCGTCTCGCCGACCGGGGCGTCGGTGGGCATCGGCTTCGCCATTCCCAGCGAGGCGGTGAGCCGCACGGTCGCCGAGCTTCTCGCCAAGGGTTCGATTGCGCGCGGGTGGCTGGATGTGTCGGTGGAGGATCGCGACGGCGGTGTCACGATCGCCAGCGAGGACCGAACCGGGCCGGCGGCAAAGGCCGGGATCAAGGTGGGCGACGTGGTGATCGCCATCAACGGGGAGAAGATCGACAGTTCGCGCGGCCTGATCCGGACGGTTGCCGTGGTTGCGCCCGGCCAGACGGTTCGGGTGACGATCCTGCGTCAGGGCCAGGAAATGGAGATCCCGGTGACAGTCGGCCGGCGGCCGGCCGATCCGCGGGCGGGATAGTGCCGGACCGAAAGACGCCGACGATGCGAACCGCATGCTGTCCGGACTCGGTCGTCGCATCGGATAGCGGCCGCTCGCGCCGCGTGAGTAGCAACAGAGGAGAGCAAGATGCGCATCCTGGTGGTCGAGGATGATAAGGACGTGGCCGGTTTCGTCGTGCGCGGCCTGCGCGAAGCCGGGCATGTGGTGGAGCACGCGGATAACGGCCGGGACGGGCTGTTCATGGCGGCCAGCGAGACGTTCGACGCCATGGTCCTCGACCGCATGCTGCCGGGTGGGATCGACGGGCTGAAGATCCTGGAGACCCTGCGCGGACAGAAGAACACCGTGCCGGTGCTGATCCTGTCGGCGATGGCGGAGGTCGATGATCGGGTCAAAGGCCTGAAGGCGGGCAGCGACGACTACCTGACCAAGCCGTTCGCCTTCGCCGAACTGCTGGCCCGGGTGGAGGCGCTGAACCGCCGCGGCAAGGGTGAGGGTCCGGTGACCAAGCTGGTGGTCGAGGACCTGGAACTGGACCTGCTGTCGCGGCAGGTGAAGCGTTCGGGCCAGAAGATCGACCTGCAGCCGCGGGAATTCCGCCTGCTGGAGTATCTGATGCGCCATGCCGGACAGGTGGTCACCCGCACCATGCTGCTGGAGGGCGTGTGGGACTATCACTTCGACCCGCAGACCAACGTGATCGACGTGCATGTGTCCCGCCTGCGGCAAAAAGTGGACAAGCCGTTCCCGACGGGGCTGATCCATACCGTGCGTAATGCCGGCTACATGTTGCGTGCCGAACAGGCGTAGTATCGTGGGTCATGCAACCGGTACTATCGCCCGCTGACGGGCTCGCCCTGACGGATCGTGCAGCGGCCATCACCGGGAAATCAATCCGGATGATGCAGGGATGATCGACCGCGGTCTGTTCCGATCCGCCGGCTTCCGCTTTGGGGCGATCTACGCCCTGTTGCTGGCGATCAGCGCCACCGCGCTGGCGATCTTCCTGTGGTGGGCGACCGCCGGGCTGCTCGATCGGCAGACCGAGGCGGCGATCAATGCCGACGCACAGGGCCTGGCGGAACGCTGGACCGACGGCGGCCTGCCGGCCCTGGTCGTGACCATCGAGGACCGCCTGGCGCAGAACGTCGACGATGACGCGATCTATCTGCTGACGGACCCGAACATGAAGCGGGTCGCCGGCAACCTGGCGAGCTGGCCGCCGTCCGTCGCCGAGGCTGGGGGGTGGTACGAGCTGCCGGTCACGCGGGCGGGCATGAAGTCGATCGCCAACGTGCAGTGCTACAACCTGGCGGGCGGCTTTCATCTGCTGATCGGCCGCGATGTCCAGGTGCGCGCGCAACTGCGCAAGATGCTGACCGACGCGCTGCTATGGGCGGTCGGCGTGGTGCTGCTGATGGCCACCGTGGGCGCGCTGGTGATCCGCAACCTGTTCCGCCGCACGCTGGCCAATGTCTCGGCCACGGCGACCGCCATCGCCGGCGGGGATTTCGCCCAGCGGGTCCGGCTGTCCGGCCGGGGCGACGAATTCGACCAGGTCGCCGAGGTGATCAACGACATGCTGGACCGGATCGGCCGGCTGATGGACGGTGTCCGGCAGGTTTCCAACGCCATTGCCCATGATCTGCGCACACCGATCACCCGGGCCCGGACGCGGCTGGAAGATGCGGCGATTCACGCCGAAAGCCCGGATGACCTGCGCGCGGCGATCGAGCGGGCGACGATGGACCTGGACGGCATCGTCGCGGTGTTTCAGGCCTTGCTGCGCATCGCCGAGATCGAAGCCGGGTCTCGCCGGTCGTCGTTTTGCCGCCTCGATCTGGCGCCGCTGCTGGCCGAGGTGACCGATCTGTATGGCGCGCTGGCGGAGGATCGCGGCATCGTGCTGAGCTTCCAGGCTCCGGAGACGGTGCCGGCCTATGGCGACAAGGCGATGATCCAGCAGGCGATCGCGAACCTGGTGGACAACGCGCTGAAATTCTCGCCGGAAGGGGGCGTGGTGCGGTTGAGCGCGGCGGTTTCCTCGATGGTCTTCGTGTCGGTCAGCGACGAAGGGCCGGGGATCGGGCTGGATGAGCGGGAGAAGGCGACGGATCGTTTCTATCGTGGCGAGTCCGCGCGCAGCACGCCGGGATCGGGATTGGGGCTGTCCCTGGTGCTGGCGGTTGCCCGCCTGCACGGCGGCGAATTGCGCCTGGAAGACAATCGTCCCGGATTGCGCGCAGTGCTGGTGTTCCCCTTGCCGGAAGATGAGGAAGCCCCCGGGGCCCGCGGCAAATCCCGCCAGGAGACAGCGACCCTTACGCGGATCGCAGCGGAGGTCGGATTTTCCGCCAAAAAAACGGCGCCCGAAGACGCCGCTTAAGTTTGGGGGGGAAACGTCACGCGAATGAGGCCTAGCCATCATCCGCTTGACTGAAGTTGGGTGGCGGCGTGCCAAGTCAAGTTCACGGTTGCGCGCGCATTGCGCTGCACTGCAAAAAAATCCCTCGATATCGATACCACGAACGTCGCCGGGACTGGTCCGAGGCCAAGTTTCCAGTCTATATCGCGGTCTTCCAAACAAATCAGACCCCTTCAGGAGGCGATCCGTATGGATTATGTCGAGTCAGCCGGAATCCGCGTCGCCAAACCGCTTTACGATTTTGTCAACGACGAGGCCCTGCCGGCGACCGGCATCAGCGGCGACGCATTCTGGAGCGGATTCGCCGGACTGCTTGCCGAACTGGCGCCGCGCTGCAAGGCGTTGCTCGACAAGCGCGACAGCATGCAGCAGCAACTCGACACTTGGCATCAGGCCAACAAGGGCAAGCCGGCGGACGTCGATGGCTACCTGAATTTCCTGCGCGGCATCGGTTATCTGGTCGAGGAACCGGCCAATGTTGCCGTCATGACCTCGAAGGTCGACGCGGAGATCGCCACGCTGGCGGGGCCGCAACTGGTGGTTCCGGTCACCAACGCGCGCTATGCGCTGAATGCCGCCAATGCGCGTTGGGGCAGTCTGTACGACGCACTGTATGGCACCGATGCGATCCCGGAAGACGGTGGGGCGACGCGGGGGCCGGGTTTCAACAAGGTTCGCGGCGGCAAGGTGGTGGCGAAGGCGCGCGAAATCCTGGATGGCTCGGCACCGCTGGCGAGCGGCAGTCATGCCGATGCGGTTCTATACACGGTGAAGGACGGGGCGCTTTCCGTCGGCCTGAAGGGCGGCGGAAGCACCGGGTTGAAAAATGCGTCGCAGTTCGCCGGCTACCGGGGCGATGCTTCGGCGCCGTCTTCCGTGCTGCTGAAAAATAATGGGCTGCATCTC
>DATAZJ010000528.1:0-3211 GCA_036272115.1 Rhodopila sp.
TTCGCCCGCAAACGGAACGCGCGCCAATCGCGGCCCGCGCCCAAACAAGGGCCCGACATCGGCACGCCGGCCAACAGCTCAACAACAACCTCGATTTGTATTAACGGATGACAATTCCCTAGTCCCGGCGTAGATTACTATCACGACCGACGCATCGGCCGTGGAAGCCAGAAGGACGGGCCTGAACCGTCTCGACTTCCTTCGATCGCCAAATGCCAGTACAGCGGCACTAGACGGTGCAGCGACGGCAAAGCCGCGACTCATACAATACTTTACCGAAACAAAACGGCATCGCCACAACTGGACCCTTATACCGCCGCCCTGACTGCATCTGGTTTCTGCACTCAGTCTGGGAGGACACCATGATGGCAACGACGCAAACCGCCGATTACGAACTCGGCCGTACACTCGACAGCATTCCCTTCTCCGCCTACCACCTCCTGATCATCGTCGTGCTCGGCACCGTCGGCTTTGTCGAGGGCTACGACCTCGCCCTCGGCGGCTCACTGATCGTGCTGGCCAAGGGGCCGCTGCATCTCACCCAGACCGACATACGATGGCTCGTTGCCGCGCCAACGTTTGTGGTCGTGATCGGCGGCTTCACCGCATCGGCGCTGTCCGACCGGCTCAGCCGCAAAGTCGTCATGCAAATCGGCGTGGTCGTCAGCACGTTGTTCACTCTGCTGATCCCGCTGGCACAATCCGCCGAACAGCTCATTCTGCTGCGTCTTCTCACCGGCATCGGACTGGGCTTCGCCATCCCCGCACCGTTCCCCATCGCCGCCGAACTGATGCCGGCGCAGCACCGCCGCACCTACGGCGCGATCTATGAGGTCATGCTGGCCAGTGCCTTCACCCTGCTGCCGTTCATTGCCTTCCTGCTGGCCGGCAACCCCGACGGCTTCCGGCTGATCGCCCTGCCCGGCGGCCTGGCGCTGGGCGTCGTGCCGGTGCTGGTGCATTTCGCCATCCCGGAAAGCCCCCGCTGGTACCTGCGCCGAGGCCAGCCGCAAGCCGCCATCGATACGGTGAACCTGATGATCAGGCGATGCGGCAACCGCGTGCCCGCGCTGACGGTGGCCGCCCTTCGCTCCCACCTCGCCCTGGGCCGCGAGGCGCTGCCTCCGTTCAAGGCGCTCTTCCAGCCCGGGCAGCTTCGCTGGACCGTGGTCGGCATTCTGACCGGCATCAGCGCCAGCACCGCCTACTACACCTGCGCGATCCTGCTTCCCAAGGCGCTGGTCGACCAGGGCGGCGCCGTCGCGCTGAGCTTCGGCCTGAGTTCGGTGCTGTTCATGGCGAGCATCCCCGGCAAGCTGTTCACCGGCTTCCTGATGGAGATCATCGGCCGCCGCTGGACCATGACCTATTCGCTGGCCGGCTCGTTGCCGGGAATCGGCCTGATGGCCGCCGCCCACTGGACCGGTGCGCTGGCGCCGGTGGTGTTCATCGCCGGCGGCCTGATCACCGGCTTCACCGTCCTGTCGGCGTTCCCCTGCACGCGGGTGTATCTGTCCGAACAATTCCCCACCGCCTTGCGCGGACGCGGCCATTTCTTTGGGGAATCGTCCGCGCGGCTGATCGCCGGCGTGATGTTCCCGCTGTTCCTGGAACGCTACACGGCCTCACCCCTGGTGTTCTTCGGCACGCTGCTGGCCGTGGTCGCGATCGGCGCCTTCGTGCCCCTGCTGTTCGGGCGGGAGACGGTCGGTCAGTTGGAGACGGTCACCAACGACGGCATCCGTCAGGCCGCCTGACAGGCAATTGCCGGTCATTGCCGCCCCGCGATGCAACGGAATGACCGGGTGCTTGAATTTTGCTCAATCCCGAACGACGGGTGCCGTCTTTCGGCCCAACGAATTTGGCACGGCCCATGCAAGGTCGTCCAAAGACCAACAACAGGGACGTCACACGTATGGCAACCACTCGATCACGCGGGCTTCGCCGCCGCACCCTTCTGGCCACCGCCGGCCTCGCCGCCGGCAGCGGCGCCGTCACCGGGTTCCCGACGATCTGGGCGCAGAACATCAAGAACATCACCCTCCGCCAGTTCGGCACCGGCGTGTCCAACCTGAACGCGGTCGCCGTCAAGATGAAGCAGGACCTGGGCTTCACGCTGGAGATGACCGCGCTCGACACCGACGCCGTGACCCAGAAGGCAGTGACCCAGCCGAAATCCTACGACATCGCCGATATCGAGTATTTCTCTATCAAGAAAGTCTTCCCCACCGGCGTGATGCAGCCGATGGATGCGAAGAAGATCAAGCTCTACGACAAGATCGTGCCGATCTTCACCACCGGCAAGCTGACCCCCACCAGCAAGATCGCCCAGGGCACCTCACCCTACTCGGTTGGCTTCGTCGACGGCCCGCACGGCAAGACCTTCGCCAAGCACGCCACCGAGTGGATGACGCTGATCCCCACCATCTACAACTGCGACACCCTCGGCATCCGCCCCGATCTGGTCGGCCGGCCGATCAGCCACTGGAAGGACCTCGTCGACCCCGCTTTCAAGGGCAAGACCGCCATCATGAACATCCCCTCGATCGGCATCATGGACGCCGCGATGGTGATGGAATCCCTCGGCGCCCTGAAATACGCCGACAAGGGCAACATGACGAAGCCCGAGATCGACAAGACCGTCGACTTCCTGATCCGGACCAAGAAAGCCGGCCAGTTCCGCGCCTTCTGGAAAAGCTTCGACGAAAGCGTGAACCTGATGGCCTCCGGTGAGGTGATCATCCAGTCGATGTGGTCGCCCGCCGTCGCCGCGGTGAAATCGAAGGGCATCGCCTGCACCTATCAGCCGCTGGCCGAGGGCTACCGAGCCTGGGCCGGCGGCCTGGGCCTGGCGAAGCACCTCAGCGGATTGGAACTGGATGCCGCCTACGAATACATCAACTGGTACCTGTCCGGCTGGGTCGGCGCCTATCTGAACCGCCAGGGCTACTACAGCGCGGTGCTGGAGACGGCGAAGGCGAACATGTCGGCCAACGAATGGGGCTACTGGATGGAGGGCAAACCAGCCACCGCCGACATCCTCAGCCCCGAGGGCAAGGTCACCGCCAAGACCGGCGAGGTGCGCGACGGCGGTTCCTTCCAGGAACGCATGAGCCGCATCGCCTGCTGGAACTCCGTGATGAACGAGGACCGCTACATGGTCCAGAAATGGAACGAATTCATCGCCGCCTGATCCAAGGCACCCAAAGCG
>DATAZJ010000529.1:0-13044 GCA_036272115.1 Rhodopila sp.
CAGCGGGGTCAGACGACGGCGCTTCATCGCGGCACACGCTGAATCCGCAGCGGCCGCACGGTCAGGTCGGCCAACACAAGCTCCGCCGCATCGGGGTCGAAATCCTTCGACCGGGCCTCGACCGCGACGAAAAACCGGTCCTGCGTGATGCCCTCGCTGCCATCGATCTCGAAGACCGGGTGGTTGATGCGCGGCAGGCGATCGAGGAACAGCATCGCAACAAACACCACCACCGCGCCGCAGGCCATGGCGGCCGCGAAGCTGGGAATGACATAAAGCGGCCAGCTCCAGGCCGGACGTGCACCGATGTTGAACCGATAGTCGGCGACGGTGGCGAAACTGATCATGGCGAAGCAGCCAAAGCCGCCCACCAGCACAGCGGCCAGGGTGATCCAGCCCAGCACCGGGCCACGCAGCGCCAGCGCATCGTCCATGCCCGGAACCGGAAGCGGCGAGTAGGCATCCACAACGCCGAACCGGCCCGCCCGCAAGGCGGCAACCGCGGCCAGCAAACCTTCCTGTGAGGCGAACTCAGCGGCCACCCCGTACAGCTTCGAGGCCTCAGCCACGCGGCGTCTCCCCCACCTGCTGACGGGCGAGCAGCCGCAATTCCACGATCGATGCCACCGGCAGATAGCGCAGCGCCAGCAACAGCAGCGCGCCAAACAGGCCGGTCGTGCCGATCCACGTCAGCACAGCCCAGATCCCGATGCTATAGTGCGCCTGCGAGGAGGGCAGGAAGTCGCGGTGCTGGGTAATCACCAGCAGCATGAAGTGGTCGCCCCACATCCCGGCCATCGCCAGCATACCTAGCACGAACAGCACCGCTCCGCTGCGCCGGGCGGATCGGAACCACAGCAGGTGGATCGGCAGCAGCGCGGCCCCGATCAGCCAGAAGCCGCTGGCATAGGCGCCGGTCAGCCGGCGCAGCATCACCGACCGGTCATAGGCATCGCCGCCCAGGCTGGTGAAGAAGAAATCGGCACAGTAGCAGTAAGTCGAAAGCAAGCCCGCCGTCAGCACCATCCACCCCAGAACATCAAGGTGATGCGGCGTGATCGGCGACTGGATGGGGTAGAGATAGCGGATCAGGGCAACCACCACCGCGATCATCCCCAGTCCGGAGAATATGGCGTTGATGATGGTTGAGACTGGCAGCAGCGTGCTGTGCCAGCCCGGTTCCAATGTCCCGGCATACATTACCGACGCACCGCACTGGGTGCAGATCGCCTGCAGTACCCCCAACAGCGCCAGGACGCGATAGGTTTGTATCCAACGCGCCCAGTGAACCACCGATCCGCGCCACCCCAGGGCGGCGACACCATAAATCTGCTTGCGACGTAATCCCGTCGCGCGATCGCGCAACGTCGCTAGGTCGGGGATCATGCCGACGTACCAGAACAAAAGGGCCACGATCAGGAAGCTGATGATATCGAAAGCGTCCCACACCAGCGGGCTACGGAACTGTGGCCAGAGGTCCAGATTGTTGGGGTAGGGCAAGGTCCAGTAGAAGAACCAGGGGCGCCCGAGATGGATGATCGGATAAAGGCCCGCGGCGGCCGCCGACAGCAGCGCGACAGTCTCCGCCGCGCGGTTTAATGCACCGCGCCAGGATTGCCGCGACAGCAGCAGCATCGCCGAAACGATCAGCGCGCCACAGGCATTTCCCATCCACCAGTCATAGCTGACGATGTCCAGCGCCCATCCGACCGGGATGTTGTTGCCCCAAACGCCGATGCCCCAGTAAAACAACCATCCGACGGAGACACCCATCAGGCCCACCAGCGCGCAACACCCGGCGAACGCGATCAGCCAACGCCGTTCCGATGGATGCTCAAAGGCGATACCGGCGATCTGCGCGCCGATGGTCCGATCATCATGCGCGGGCGGCAGAAACACGGGACCAGTGTTGGAAAGCGCCTGGCTCGGCATCGTCAGGCCTTTCGCTCTTCCGGTGCCAGCGCGGCGAGGTAGGTCGTGCGCGGGCGCGTATTCAGCTCACCGAGCAGCGCGTAATTGCGTCCGTCCGCCCGTGCCTTTGCGACCGCGCTTTCCTTCTCCGCGAGATTGCCGAACGTGATCGCCTGCGTCGGGCATGCGCCGGCACAGGCGGTGACCACCGCGCCGTCCGGGATCGGCTTGTGGTTGGTGTCCGCGTCGATCCGCGCGGCGACGATGCGCTGGACACAATAAGTACACTTCTCCATCACGCCGCGGCCCCGCACCGTCACGTTGGGGTTCCGCTGCGCCTGAATCGACGCCGGTGCCTCGCTGTAGTGCAGGAAGTTGAAGTGCCGCACCTTGTACGGGCAGTAGGCGGAACAGGCCCGCGTCCCGATGCAGCGGTTATACACCATCAGATTGAGGCCTTCGGCATCGTGCAGCGTCGCCTCCACCGGGCAGGCGGGCTCGCACGGCGCGGCTTCGCACTGCATGCAGGGCACGGGCATGAAGCGTGTGTCGGGGTTTTCGTCCGCCCCCGCATAATATCTGTCAACGCGTAGCCAATGCATGTCGCGCCCGGCCAGCACCTCTTTCTTGCCCACCACCGGCACGTTGTTTTCCGCCTGGCACGCAACGATGCAGGCGTTGCAGCCGATGCAGGAATCGAGGTCGATCACCATGCCCCAGGCTCGGCCATCGCTCTCCTCACGCTGGTACAGCGTGGGTTGGGTGAATGCGGAATTGTCGCCCACTGGTTTGCCGCCGACTGGCTGCATCCGGACGTAGTCGTGCCCTTCCTGATCGTCCAGTTGCTGTGTGGTCGCAACGGACGCGCTGGCCCCGGCCTGCCGTAAGGTTGCGCCGCCGATCTGCCACAGCGCGTCGAAGCTGCGCAGCCCGTAGGCGTCGTAGCCGATTCCGTCGCCGACACTGCCCGCCTGCCGCCGCCCGTAGCCCAGCCGCAGGGTGATGGTGTCGTCCTGCTGGCCGCGCTGGATCCAGACTGGCCCGCTGATCTGGCGCTTGGCAACGTCCACCACCACCACGTCGCCGTTCTTCAGCTTCTCCCGCGCCGCGAGCTTGGGGGAGATGGCAACGACATTCTCCCACACCGTCCGGGTCAGCGGCTTGGGCAACTCCTGCAGCCAGGCGTTGTTGGCGAAACTGCCGTCCCAGATGGTCGGGTCCGGACGGACCAGCACCTGCAAGGCCGCCGCGGTGGTGGCCGGTGCAACCGCCGTCGCCAGCGCCGCAGGCTTTACCGGCTGCGCGGGAAACGCCGAACCGCTTACGAAGCCCGCAAGCAGTGCCTGGCGCCAAGCGGCCTCGAAATCATCCCCCATCTGTCCGCGCCAGAACGCCCGCAGCATCTCGTAGCCCGCCCGCGGTTCCGGATCCGTCAGCATCGACAGGATCTCGATCGCCGACCGCCCATCGTACAGCGGCTGGATGGTCGGCTGGATCACGCTCGCCGTACCATCGAGCGAACGCGCATCGCCCCAGCATTCGAGTGGATGCGACAGCGGAAGATGCCAGTCGGACAGCGCCGCGGTTTCATCAAAATGCAGCCCCGCATGCACCTTCAGCGCCACGCCTGACAGCAGATGGCCAAAATCGGCATCGGCGGGTGCGCTGTAGACCGGGTTGGTGTCCAGCATCACCAGCATGGCGACCTCGCCCTGGCGCATGGCCTGGACCAGTTCCCGCAGCGGTTCCGCCTGCGCGACCACCGGATCGATATAGCCGACCGTTGTCCCGGTATTCCCGAACGCCGCGTTGATCCGATGCACCGCGGCGTGAACCTCCGCCGGCTGATGCGTCCCGGCCAGCACGATACTCTGCCCCCGGGCGCCCTCCAGCGCCGCGACGACCGTGTCGGTCCATTCCCCGAGCGGCCCCTCCCCACCCTTCGTCTTCGCAAGCAAGGCGTGAGCCAGCGGCGGCAGGTCACGCTGCGCCACCGGCAGGTGGTAATCGGCTTTAGCCGAGGTCAGCGTCGGCGACGGTGCTACCGCGTGCATCGCCAGCAGCCGGCCCTCATGCAGCGAACGCCGCCGCGCCGCCGCCCAGGCTCGCGAGGCGCCGGCCTGTTGCGGCCCCGGATCGAGAAAGTCGCTGTCGAGCGACACGATCAGGCTCGCCTTATCGAAGTTCCAGCGCGTTTCCAGCGGTTTGCCGAACGCCTGCCGCGCCCCGGCATAGAGCGTGTCGCGCCCGGCGGGAGCGTGCGCATGCCAATGCATCTCCGGCATCGTGTTCTTCATCCGTTCGATCTGCGCGATCAGGGTTGGCGACGTCACTGGGCCGGTCAGCAGGCGCAGGCCTTTTCCACGGGTCGCGCGCAGCGCCGCGAACGGGGCTTGCAGCGCGGTGCGGAAACTGTCCCACTCGCTGACCCCGCCAAGATGCTGCACCGCCTGCGAACGGTCGGGATCATAGAGCCCAAGCACCGAAGCCTGGCCGAACGCGTCGGTGCCGCCGCGGCTCCAAGGATGGTCGGGATTGCCCTCGATCTTGATCGGACGGCCGTCGATCGTGGTGACCAGCACGCCGTTGGCAATGCCGTCGAGCAGAGTGGCGGAGGCGTACGACAGTGGCACCGTCGGCGTCAGGCCCGTCGGCTGCCGGACATAGGGCACGATCTGGTCCTCGGTGCTGTCCTGAGCCCGAGCCTGTCCGGCCAGGCCACCGAACGCAAAGGATGCCGCCATTACCTGCAGGATGCGCCGCCGGCCCGTCCCGCCGAGCAAGCCGCCCAGTGAGGGGTGGCGGGATTCGAGAAAGGCGCGGAACTCCGCCGACCCGGCGACGCGCTCCAGCGCTTGCCACGACGCACGACCGCCTGATTGTGCCAGCAGTCCGCGCAGGGCGGCGACTTCGCCGGCGGACGCTTTCATCGGTGGCATGTCGAGCAATCCGTCAGCAGGCCGGATGTATTGATATGATACTGCGCCATGAGGGCCCTGCCGCGTTGCGCCTGATCCGACGGTGGTTGCCACTGCATATTGAAAATCTGGTCCCGCGGCCGCAGTCGGTCCTGCGGCGAGCGATGGCAGGACAGGCAGAAATCCATCGAAAAAGCATGCGGCTGGTAGGTCATCTGCATGTGATCCATGTCGCCATGACAAGTCGAGCATCCGATTCCGTTGGCGACGTGAACGGAGTGGGCGAAGTAGATGTACTCGGGGAGTCTGCCGACTCGTTGCCAAACCAGCGGCTTGTTGCTGGCCAGGCTGTCGCGAACCGGCGCCAGCATGGGTGCGCCGGCCCAGATTTGCGAATGACACGTCATACAGGTGTGGGTGGATGGCATGCCGGCCGTCGCCGTGGTCTCGACGCTCGTGTGGCAGTAGCGGCAGTCGATCCCAAGTTCGCCGGCATGATGCTGATGGCTGAACTCGGTTGGCTGCGCCGCTACGATGTCGCGTCCGGTCAGGTATTCGGAGTGCGAAAGACCCTCCACCGCCGCAAGCAAGGTCAGCGCGCCAAGACAGACGCACCAAAGGACGAAGCGAAAGATCGCATCGGCACGTGGCTGGAATAGCTGCGACATCTCCCCACCGCGGAATGTCCGTTGCCCGGAATCGGTTCCGAACCCCGAACCGGAACGGCCACAAGCTGCTTCGGTTGTCCGCTGGGCCGATCCTCACAACAACGTTTATGGTCAGTGCAATCGCATTTGGGTGCGCTGGTCACTCGGCCGGTCCGAGGACAGTTTGTTCATCCCCTGAACACTCTCGAGCGGCCCACGCGCCCGATGGCACGCCGGGTCAGAGGCACCGGGTGGGAACCGCAGCCGGTCCGTCGATCGTTCGATAGAAGCATGGTCCACTCGTTCAGCGGGCGAACGGATGGGTCATCCTCCACCAGAAGCGCGGTCTCGCCCTTCTTTACCCATACCGCGAAGCGAAGACACGGTGACCGATAGCGATCGATGGCCAAACCGAACGCGCAGAATCATGAAGCCGGATAGTCCGAACCTCACCACAGCCTCGATCAAGATCAAAGATCGCGCGCGATACGGTCCGAAAGCCGGGCAAGCGCCTGGCTCATTGCCTGCGCCACCGCGTCGGCGCTCATGGCGGAGGCCCTGGTCGTAACGGTCGCATGATGCGGCGACGCATCGGCCCCGGTGCCTTGCAGTGTCCAGTCCGCATCCAGCACGACCTGTCCGTTCGGATCGGCGATGAATTGCCGGATGCTCAACGTCAGCGTCCTGGTCCCGGACGGCGATGTGGGATCGTCGACCGCCAGCACGCGGTTCTCGCCCAGGCGCGCGGCCAGGTCGGCCGACAACGTACGCTGGATCATGCCGCCCAGCGGGGCGCCCCAGACATCCTGGCGGTACACGTGCAGGGCTGTGGGCGATGCCTTTGTCACCACTTCGTTGCGGTCCAGATCCGGTGGTATGCTGACCTGCCCGACGCGCAGTGGCCGGCCGGATGTGACGGCGCCATGGGCCGGCGGGATCGTGGCCAGGATGAGGTCGTGAACCGGCGGGCTGCCGCAGGCCGCCAGCCACAGCAGCGGGGCCAGGGACCCCAGGCGTATCATCGTTGCGCCTCGCGTCCGGTCAGCAGCGCCTGCGGATTGCGGTCGAGCGTATCCGCCAGTTCGCGGATCGACTGGGCGGCGCGCCTGACTTCGAAAAGCGTCGCTGGAAGCGAGGAGGTTTGCGGCTGGTTGCCCACCTCCTGTCCGGATCCGATCAGTTGCCGGGCAGACTGTAGCGCTTGGGTGAGCTTGGCGAGCGCGGGCGGCACATCGTGGTCCATCGAGGCGGAGACCCGCTGCAGATTCGTTACCGCGGCGTTTACGCGCCGCAGTGCGTCGGTCACCTGAGGCGAGGTGCTGAGCTTCGCCAGCCGCTCGGTCGTCTGCCGCAGATTATCGCCGATCTGCTCGAGAGGCATGGCGTTGACCTTGGCCACCGCCTGGCTCGCCTGCGCCACCAGGGCATCGATGCTGCCGCCCGAGGTCGTCGGAATGGTCGGATCCGGTCCCGCCCCCAGGCTGGCCCGCCGCGAATTGGGAACAAAGCTCAGCGCCACCTGCCGGCCGCCGATCACCGGCGGGGAGGTTTCCAGACCAGCACGCAAACCTTGCGCAATCAGCCGCCCCAGCATGGCATCCATACGCGCCCTGGGCGATCCGGAGACGTTTTGTATTGGCATCAGGCTGGGCTCCAGCATCAGGTGTGCGTGCAAGACGAGCTTTCCGTCGGCACCGTCATAGATCAGCTCCGACCGGCCGACCGCTCCGATGCGCTCGCCCGCCAGCATGACCGGCGCCCCGGACGGCAGGGTGCCGGACGGATTGCTGAATACGGCCTGGTAAGCCAGCGCAGCGGACGTGGGGGCGTTCTCGGCGTCGTCCTTCCCCTGGTAGAGCTGGAAGGCGGCGTCGGCCGCGGCGACTGGCGTGTTCTTCGCGGTATCCGGTGTCAGGAAAGCAACGGCGCCGCTGACCAGTGCCGGGAGAGACGCGAATTCAAGATGAGGGCCACGGCCGCCGGAGGAGAACTGTATGGCGCTCGCATCCCAGAACCGGGTCCCGGCATGCACCAGCCTGTCGTACGGTGCCTGGACAAAGGCCTCGACATCGACCCCGTCACCGTCTGGCGCCATCCTGGTGCTGATCACATGGCCCACGTTGATGCCCAGGTGCAGCACCGGGCTGCCGGCGGAGATAGTTCCCAGCTTCGGCTCGTGCAGCCGGTAACGGCGCCCGGTCTCATGGCCTGTCAGCTCCGGCTTGGTCTGCAGGCCGGTGAAATGGCGCGTCGGTTTCCCGTCCCGCGGCTCGATTCCAATATACGGGCCGGCGATCAGGGTCTTGAGGGCCGAGAGGTCGTTCAGGCTGACACTGCCGCCCTCGATCCAGAATCGCGTGCCTGGGCCGAGATGCCCGGCCAACTGAGACCGCAGGCTGATCTGGACGTCAGTGTGCTTCAGGTCCCGTTGCATGGTGACCGCCTCGACCTCGCCGACCTCCTGGCCCTGGAACCGGACCTTGGTATCGGACGCCTTCACGCCCGGGGCGGAAGCGAAGATCACATGCACGGTCGGCCCACGGCTGGTCCACGCCCCGATGCCGAGATAGGTGACGATGGCCACTGCCGCGATGGGGAGCAGCCAGATCCAGCCGAACCACCAGCTATGCTTGACCTCGGCTTCTGGCACCGGTGGGTTGGGCGGGTCCCGCGGCACGCGGTTCGGAGGGGAGGGGCTGTCGCTCATGTTTTCCGATAGCGCAACGCGGCCGCGCCGCCACCGATGGCCGTCTCGCGGAATTTTGCTGCCCCTCCGGGCTGTCTGAGTCCATGTCCGCGCTCACGCAGCGGTGACGCATGCCGCGACAGCGTTGCCGCGTTCAGTCTTTGGACTCTCGCCACCTGATGACGGCGTGTGGCGAGAGGTCGGGCAGGAGGCTGAGACGGCGCATTCGGAGAATGTCAGGGAGATGGGCCGGCACTGGCGGCCGGTGCCGGTTGGCTGGATGCATCGACACACGGAGGGCTTGAGCGAGGGCAAGCAGCTCGCCTTGCTGGTCATCGCCGGACTGCTGGTGTGGCAGCTCACCAACATCCTTCTGCTTGTGTTCGCCGCCATCCTGGTTGCCGTCATCCTGAGCGGCCTCGCGGAGACGTTAGCCAGGGCATTGCATATCCCGGTAAGCCTCGCACTGGCTTTGGTCACCCTTGTCCTGGCCGGCGTGACCGTTGCCGTGGCCTACTGGATCGTGCCGACCCTGCTGGGGCAGGCGAGCGATATCGGGACCCGGGTGGCCCAGCAGTGGCACGCGTTACGGCAGAACCTCGGTCAGACGCCGCTTGGGCGTTCCATGATCTCCGGTGCGATGAAGCCCGACAATCTCGAAGGCCGGGCCGCCAGCTTTGCCCTGGTTTCCGTGCGCGACCTGGCCGGCGAAACCGGAGAGATGGTCGCGGCCCTGATCACCAGCGTCTACCTGGCTGCCGATGCGCCCTTCTACACCGAAGGCGCCATCTGCCTGCTGCCGCCACGCATGCGACCCACCACTCGGCGCGTCGCGGCGGAGCTGACCACCACGCTGCGCCGCTGGCTGCTGGGACAACTCATCGACATGGTCACGGTGGGGGGGCTGAGTGCGGCCGGGCTTTACTACCTTGGGATACCGGCGCCGTTCGCCCTGGCGACGTTCGCCGGGCTGATGACGATCATTCCCTATTTTGGCGCCCTTATCGCAGCCGCCCCCGGTATCCTGGTCGCGCTGACCCAGGGGCCCAGCGCGGCGCTCTGGACGGCGGCGATCTATGCCGGTTGCCATATGCTGGAGGGCTATGTGGTGGGCCCGCTCGTGCAGCGGCGCATGGTACGGATGCCGCCGGCCGTTATCATCGTCTCGCTCTCTGTTTCCGCCGGCCTGTTCGGCCCGCTTGGCTTCGTCCTGGGTGCCCCGCTGGGCGTCGTCGCCCTGGTCCTGGTCAAACGCCTCTACACCGACCGGCTGGGGGATGAACCCGGCGGCACGAGGCTCCTGCCTTGACGTCCGTATGCACCGGCGGCCGCATGTTGCTGGCCTGCCCGAACTGCGCCGCGGTGCAGACCGTGGCGCCTTCGCCACCGCGGGCCCGGGTCCTGTGCCGCGTCTGCGATATGGTGCTGGAGGATCATCGCGGCCGCGGCCTGGACGCGCCGCTCGCTTGCGCCCTGACAACATTGCTGCTGCTGTTCCCCGCCAATTTCCTGCCGATGATGACGGTGCATCTCGCCGGAATCGCCAGCAGCACGCACCTTGCCTCGGGGTTGCTGACAGCGGCGCGGCAGGGTTGGCCGCTGGTTACGCTGGTGCTGGCGCTGCAGGGTTTTTTGCTGCCATTCGCCTATTTCGGGCTGCTGGCCGGCACCCTCACCGCCGTTCGCCTCGGCTTCCGCGGTGCCTTGCTGGGGCGGCTGTTCCGCTACAGCCTGCTGCTCGACCGCTGGGCGATGCTTGACGTGCTGGCGATTGGCTTCGGCGTTGGGTGGGAGCGTGTGCAAAGCCAAATCCCCGTGACCATCGACGCCGGCGGCTGGTGTTTCCTGGCAACCGCTCTCCTGACGCTGATCACGCGGACGACGTTGGAAAAGCGGGCCGTGTGGCGTCATTTGGCGATGCCGGAGCAGGCGCTGGGATCGGACGTCGTCGCCTGCACCACCTGCGATCTCGTGCTGCCGGGTTCCCGGACCGGGCGAGCGTGTCCCCGTTGCGCCGCGCCGCTGCACCGCCGGCGCCCGGGGTCGTTGCGGCTCTGTCTGGCACTGACGCTGACAAGCTGGGTGCTGATCCCGCCTTCCTACATCCTGCCGATGAGCATCTTATGGAAGGTCGGCACGCCGCACCCGCATTCGATCCCGATAGGCATCGTTCGGCTGTTCTCCAGCGGGTTCTGGCCATTGGGGATCCTGATCATCGTCACCTCGATCGGCGTCCCCTTGGGCAAGCTCCTGGTGCTAAGCTGGTGCATGCTGGCGATACGCTACCGTTCGTCCGGTCGGCTGCGGCTGCGCACGCGACTCCTGAACCTGGTCGACACGGTCGGGCGGTGGTCGAACCTGGACCCGTTCACTGTCATGGTCTTCGCCCCAATGATGCAGTTCGGGCAACTTGCGCATATCGAAATGGGCGGCGGGACCCTGGCGTTCCTGATGGTGGTTGCTCTGTCGATGCTCGCCGCGCACGTGCTCGACCCTCGCCTGATGTGGGACGCGGCGGATGCCGGCGCAGCGCGGAACAGCACGAGCATTGCCCGTGAACCTTCGCTTGGCTTGAACACCTGAGGCCGGGTCGCGGCGTACAGCGCAAGACGTTGCGGGGTGCGATAAAAGTGCCACCGTGTTCGCCGATCGCGACGCCCGCGATCCGACGCTCGGATTCGCAACGAGTTAGCGAGTAGCGTCCGGTATCGCGCGCTCCTCTACCGACGGTTTCGCCAAGCGGAGCGGCTGCCTTCCGGCAAACCACCATTATCGTCCGGTTGCGTTCGTTGTCACCTTCTTCCCAGCAATACCTTCAAGTTCGTGCGCCAGAAAGCCGATGACCGCGGCTTCCTCCGCGCGCAGCCCGTGACCTGGATCGGCGAGCTTTTCACCTGAACGCCGCTTGAGAGCTTCAAGCAGCCTGCCGTCGAGATAGCCGTCGAAGATCGCGGGATGGATATAGCACTTGCGGCAGATCGCGGGCGTATTGCCCAACATCCTGGCCACCGCTTCGACCGCCTGAAGAACGTTTTTCTTCGCTTTCGCCTGGGAGTCGAACATCTCCAGGCGCTGCAACGCCAGTGCAGCGAGATTGGTCGCGGCCCAGGTCCGAAAGTCCTTCGCCGTGATTTCTTCCCCGGTGATATCGCGCAGGTATTCGTTCACGTCGTCTGATCCGACGGTATGCGGCTGCCCTTCGCCATCAAGGTATTGGAACAGTTCCTGTCCCGGAAGTTCATGGCAGCGCCGAACGATCGCGGCCAGCTTGCGATCGTGCAGGTTGATGTGGTGTTCGGCGCCGCTCTTGCCGCGGAAGTCGAAGCGGATGCGGCTGTCACCGTCGATCTTCACGTGACGGTTACGCAGCGTCGTGAGGCCGAAGCTGTTGTTGCTCTTGGCGTATTCTTCGTTGCCGACGCGGATCAGGGTGCCCTCCAGCAGCCGTACGATCGCCGCCAGGACCTTCTCCCGCGGCAAACCACGCTTCGAGAGATCGCGTTCCACTTGGGCACGAATGGCCGGCAGGGCCTTGCCGAAGATGAGCATTTTGCCATACTTGCCCTCGTCACGCACCGCCCGCCACCGCGGATGGTAACGATATTGCTTGCGGCCCCGCGCATCGCGGCCGGTGGCCTGAAGATGGCCGTTGGGAAAGGCGCAGATCCAGACGTTCTGGTAGGCCGGCGGGATCGCCAGCCTGCGGATGCGGGTGAGTTCTTCCTCGTCGGTAATCTTCGCACCGTGGACGCCGATGTAGTCGAAGCTGTCACCGCTGCGTTCGCGCCTGATGCCGCGCGATCGATCGGAAACGTACCGCAGCTTCGCCGCCTTGGCGGTTGCCTTCAGGACATCAAGCGACAAAGCGGTGGAGGACAGATCGGGCGGAAGGACGATCGCTTGGGACATATGGCGATAATGTCCGTCCGACGGTTTGGTTTGGCCGCTGCCGCGATCGTGCTCCGACCCCGCCACGAGGCGAGGCTCGGCAAGCTCCCAAGGTCCTCACGCTCGTGCCGAAATGCCGGCAGGTCGTGGACACGCTTGCTGCCGCCGCGTCAACAATCGGCGCCAGACAGGACATGTCCCATGACACGACGCCTGACGTGAACGGGAATGTCACAATTCGATGACAGTCACTTCCAGCAACCGCACAAACCCCGCCGGCTACGATGCGTTTGTCTCTTGCCGACACTGGAGGACAGCGACGATGCAGGAGCGGAAAGCGCCATTCGAAACGAAACTGCTGGACCGCCTGATGGATCAGGGAGACGTCGATCTGTTGATTGCGACTTCCAAGCCGAACGTGCGGTATCTTCTTGGCGGTTACCGGTTCCACTTCTATGAACATGCGGATGCGATCGGACAAAGCCGTTATCTGCCGATCTTTCTGTATCCGCGCGGCAGGCCAGACCGAGCCGTCTATGTCGGCCACAGGATGGAGACTGCTCAGCTTGAGGTTCAACCAATTTGGACCCCCACCGTTCGGGCTGTGTCCGCGGGTTCGGCAGACGCGATGCGGCGCGCGATTCCGTTCATGGAGCAAATAGACCGGCATCCCGCACGTATCGCGGCCGAACTTGCGTTTCTGCCCGCGGATGCGATGCGCGTCCTGCGAGAGGCTTTTCCCGAAGCCGATATCACCGATGCGCTACCGACTCTGGAACGGCTGCGCGCCCGCAAGAGCGAAGTCGAAATCAATAAGCTGCGAACAGCGTCCGAGCAGGTCATCGACGCGATGCTGACCGTCATCGCCCGGCACGGGCCGGGAACCACGAAACGGGATCTGGTCGAAGCACTGCGGCGGGAAGAGACGGGTCGGGGCCTGGAATTCGACTATTGCCTGATCACGGCCGGGACCAGTCTTAATCGCGCGCCGTCC
>DATAZJ010000530.1:0-8989 GCA_036272115.1 Rhodopila sp.
ATTCGCTGGATATCCGCCTGATCCTGGGCCGATAGAATGATATCGGGCGCTGCCCTGGCCGTCTGGCCAAGCGGCAAAAGGCCGAGGGGAAGCAGGGCGGCAGAGAGTAGCAGAGAGCGGCGGACGATCATGCGGTGGGATGTGGCGCGTCCGCCGGGCGTTTGCAAATGCGATTCGCACCCATGGGCCGCGGGCTCGGAGGTCAGGCGTCGGCCGCCGCTTTCATGGCGAGGGCTTCCTCGGCCGAGGCGATGCCGCCATGCGCGGCAGACCAGGCGACCGGGTTTTCCAGGAAGCGGCGGACTTCGGCCAGGGCGCTTTCGGAGAAATAGGGCCGCTCGCGGCAGGCCTCCAGCACGTCCCACCAGGTGCACAGGCTGTGCAGGGTGACGTCCATTTTCTCCAGCGTCTGGAAGGTCCCGGGGAAGACGCCGTAGAAGAACACGACGAGGGTGTGGTTGACGATCGCGCCGGCGTCGCGCAACGCGTTGACGAAGCGGATTTTGGAGCCGCCGTCGGTGGTCAGGTCCTCGACCAGCAGGGTGCGTTTGCCGACTGGCACGTCGCCCTCGATCAGGGCGTTCTGGCCGAACCCCTTGGGCTTCTTGCGGACATAGGCCATGGGGACGGCCATGCGGTCGGCGATCCAGGCGGCGAAGGGGATGCCGGCGGTCTCGCCACCCGCGACGGCCTCGATCGTCTCATAGCCGATGTGGCGGTCGATCTTCTGCACCGCGAGGTCGCAGATCTTCGCTCGGGCGCGGGGGAAGTAGATGATGCGGCGGCAGTCGATGTAGACAGGGGATTTCCAGCCGGAGGTGAAGGTGTACGGCTCCTCCGGGCGGAAGTTGATGGCCTGGATCTCCAGCATGATGCGCGCCGTGGTCAGGGCGGCATCCCGATCCCACTCGGTCGCGGAGGTGGAGGCGTGGGCGGGTTTGGCCATCGGGATCGGTCCTGCTGCGGGGGATATTTTCGGTCTGATAGCCGATATGCCGCGCTGGTGACAGGGGTGATTGGCCGTGCTTCGCGGAAGCGACGCAGGGTGTGGCGGATGGGAGTGGACAGGCCGGTGGGTGGGAGTGGGTTTGGCGGCTGTTTTTGATGGGTGAGGCGTTGCGTTGGGTGGCCCAGAGCTTTCTTGACGATTGAACCTCGGGCTTTGAACGATTTCGCTGATTTTGAGCGGGACGGGATGGTGCGGATGGCCTGTCGCCCCACTTAAGGACAACGTTGACGCCCCGAACTGGAGAGCGCGAGATCGTGAGAATAAGAAAAGTAAGGGTGCCGGCACGAGCCAGCGTCTTACTCATCTTGGCTGGGTGCTTTTTGGCGAGCTGCCAAGTCGAGCAACTACTGATCGGTGAGTGGTATCGGATTTCGACGCCTTCCGCGGGAGCTTGTCCGCGTCTCGAGTGGGATTTCGTTGTGAATCCGCAGCGGATGATCGGGGGGTCTCTGCTGGTTGGCTGGAGCCAGCGTATTGCCAGCCTGTCCGGCGTGCTCAATGCCGATGACAGCTTTCATATCACCGTCACGGATGTGGCGGGCGATCGGACGGCTGACGTGACAGGACGATTCACGAATGGCGTGAGCACGATTTCAATCCACGGCGATGGGGCTGGAAAGGGCTGCGACGGGCAGACCTTCAAGTTGCAGCTGGGGGGTTATTTCTCGGCTGTGGGCGGTAGCTTCGGCGACGGAGGCTAGGATCGCGCATCAGAGAAGCGCGATACGTCGCAGGTTTGTTTGAGTGACCGATTGACGCCGGCGATCGTTCCGCCGCGCGAAGCGTCAGCGTTCCCGGTATTTTACGTGCTCGATGAACGCGCGCAGTTTGGGCAGGACCTGGCGTTTGTCTGGATAATACAGAAAAACGCCTGGTGTTGTGACGGCAAATTGGGTCAGGACCGAGTGCAGGCGGCCGTTGGTCAACGACGCCGTAACGAGGGGACCGGGGATTTGTATCAGTCCGGATCCTTGGATCGCTGCTCCGACAAGGGTGGGATAGTCGTGGGCGATGAGTGGGCCGGAGACGATGGCCTCGACCGTCTTGTTGCCGTCGGCGAATTGCCAGGGTGCGATCGACCCGTTCGAACGGCGCATGCGGAGGCAGGCGTGATCGCGCAGGTCGTCGATGCGATGCGGCTGGCTTCGCCGGTGAAAATAATCGGGGCTACCGACCACGGCGAGCGGGAACGGCGGTGTCAGCCGCACGGCCACCATGTCGGGTGCGATGAACTGGCCGAGACGGATGCCGGCGTCGAAGCCCTCGGCGGCGATGTCTATCAGTTCGGCGCTTGCGGCGATCTCGATCTCGATCTCGGGGTAGGCCTGGTGGAAGGAGCCGATTACCGGTTCGAGGATCAGCGGGACGACCGCTCGGGGGACCGAGAGGCGCAGCAGGCCGGTGGGACGTTGGCCGAGGTCGCGTGCGGCTTCGCTGGCGGCGATGAGTTCCTCGAACGCGGGCTTGGCGCGGGACAGAAACCGTTCGCCGGCCTCGGTCAGGCCGACGCTGCGGGTCGTGCGGATGAACAGTGCGGCGCCGATGCGCGCCTCGAGCGCGCGTATTGCCTGGCTGATCGCTGAGGGCGTGACCCCGAGTTCCACGGCGGCGCGGCGAAAACTGCGATGTTTGGCGACGCTCAGGAACGCCTCCACACCGTCGAGCGCACCCTGCCGGACTGTGAAGTTCTGCTTCATAGGCTGTCGGTATTATCGCGGATAGTCGCGTGTGGGAAGCAGCCGTAGGTGTGGCGGGACCTGACATTTCGGAGGACATGCTGTGATGACTGCTGTCGCTGTTTCCGCTGATATCATGCCGCCTTACCCGAGCCGGCGCGCGTTGTTGTGGATTGCGCCGTTGGCCGTGCTTTGGGTGGCGGTGATCTATGCGTTTCCGATCATCCCGATGAGCGGTGTCCAGACCACGGCCCATCAGTTGCTGGCGCACGGGCTGATCGCACTCGGTTTGTGGCTTGGGCTGGAGCGCACCGACCTGACGCCGGACCAACGGCGCACGATGTGGCTGGCGGTGATGATCCCGGACACGCTTTGGTTCGCTGTGGCGTGGAGCGCGGCGATCGGTGGTGCGTTCAGGACGGGGGTGACGCTGTTGCCGGCGCTGCCGATGGCGATCTTCCTGCCGGTGATCGTCGGAGCGCCGATTTTGCTGTTGTCGAAGCGGGTGGGGCAGGTGCTGGATGCGATGCCGGCGCGTTGGCTGGTCGCGCTTCAGGTTTATCGCGTGTTCGGTAGCTGGGCGCTGGCGGCGTGGCTGCGAGGGGCGTTGCCCGGCGTGTTCGCGCTGCCGGCGGGTATGGGCGATCTGCTGACCGGGGTGTTCGCGGTGCCGGCGGCGATTGCCGTGGCGGGCGGGACGGCTGGGGGGCGCAGGTCAGCGATTTGGTGGAATGTTTTCGGACTCACCGATTTTGTTGTGGCCATCGCGTTGGGGATGATGACGACGCCGGGGCGGTTCCAGTTGATCGTTCCGAATGTGCTGAGTGTCGGGGCTGGCGTCTATCCGGATGTGTTGACGCCGGCTTTTGTGGTGCCGAGCTCGATACTGTTGCACGTGCTTTCGCTGCGGCAGTTGCGGCGGCTTGGTCGGTAGCGGCCGTTCTGATCCGACCCCCGCCGGCGGCAAGCCAGGAGGCGCCGGGGGGTTACCAGGGCAATCGGGCAAATGGTTGGGTCTGGCCGGGACAACCAATGGAAGGACCCCGGTGACGGTATTGCCGAACAGGACCACCGAGGCCTGGCATGACGCGGAGGGTGGGCCGGGCGGGGCCGGTCCACCCTCCGATTCAGTGCCTCAGGGTTGCCCCGAATATCCTAGAGCACGCCGGCCTGAGGTCGGCCGAACAGACTCTAAAATTCGATCACTCCGCCTCGCAAACCTTTTGTGACGGCCTCGGCTCGACTGGTCACGTCCAGTTTGGTGAACAGCGCTTCCAGGTGGAACTTCACCGTATGAACCGAGATCCCCAGGCGGCGGGCCATGGCCTTGTTGCTGAGGCCCTGGCTGACCAGCCCCAGGATTTCGCGCTCTCGCGGGGTCAGCAGGGGCATGTCGTCGGCGGGCGCGAAGCCTCGGGTTTCGGGCGCGGTGGTGGAGCGGACCAGCAGGCCGGCGAACACCGCGCGCAGGGCAGCATCCAGTTGTTCGGCAGTCGCGTCTGGCGCCAGCACCCCAGCTGGTGCGCCAGTGGGGACGCCTGCGGTCAGGGCGACGACCGGTGCATCCGCTTCCTTCGGCAAGGGGGTGGAGGTCCGGTCCATGTCGCACAGTTCCACATCCGGCGTGTCGTCGGTCAGGCTGTAGCCGGCGGCTTCCAGCATGGCGGCCAGGCCGCGGCGGCGGACCGCGTCGGTCGCGTGGATTCGAACACGAAGGCCGCCGGCGCCGCTCATGCGGCGGGGCGTGCCGCGATGGTCACGCCGATCGCCTGAACCGAACCAGCGCGCAGCACCCGCACCGAGGCGGTCTGGCCGATCCGGTCCGGGCTCAGCAGGGTGGACAGGGCGCGCGGCCGGTTGACGGCGGTGCCGTCGATATCCAGCACGATATCCCCGGGCAAGATGCCGGCGGTTTCGGCGGGGCCGCCGCTGGCCAGGCTCACCACCATCAGGCCGCTTTCGCGCCCGGTGGACTGACGGAAACTGTCGGGAATCAGCACCGGTTGCAGGCCGACGCCCAGCCAGGCGCGCGCGATGCGGCCCTCGGTGAGCAGGGGGTCGATGACGCGGGAAAGCGTGGCGGTGGGGATAACGATGGTCCGGCGCCGGGGGCCGGAGGTGGACATGCCGATCAGGCCGCCTGCCAGCGACAGAACGGGGCCGCCTTCGTCGGCACCCAGCCGAGCATCCAGGCGGATCAGCGCATCGATGCGGCCGCCGGCCATGCTGTGCCAGGCGTCGCCCAGTGCGTGTACCATCGCCAGGCGCCCGGTCGCGCCGCCAGTGTCATCGGCACCGACCAGCAGTGCCAGGTTGCCGACCCGGACGGGATTGGCGGCGGCGGGCAACGTGCCGTCCAGGGCGGTTTCCAGTTTCAGCACCGCGATGTTGGTGCCGGGATCGCGCCCGGCCAGTTTTGCGCCGACGGTCTGGCCGCCGCGCACGATGCGCAGTGACGCGGCGTCCTCGGGCAGCATCTGCTCCGATGCGACCACAACGTCGGGGCGCCACAAGATGCCGCTGGTTGGCCGCTTGCCGGTGTGAACGCTGACGACGACCGGCGCGGCGGCGGCGATCCGGTCGGCGAGATCCTGGGAAAACTGCTCGATCATGTCCATGCCTCGATACCCTCCTTGCATGGTCCCACCCTGCGCCGGTTCCGCCGGTGACGGCATCGGGTGGATGACCGGGACGCCGCCCCGCCAGATGGCCGGGTGCCGCCGTGATTGCAGCCTCCCCATTTGGGTGGCGAAAGGAAGACTTCCATGCCGCTCGATGCTCTCAGCCAGGAACTCGATCCATATTCCGCACAGGTGGTGCAGGCGTTCGACCGCGTTGGGCCTGCGGTCGTGCATGTGACGGCTTTCGGCAAGGAGGGGCGGCCGGCCGGCCAAGGGTCGGGCGTGATCTTTACCCCTGACGGCTATGTGCTGACGAACAGCCATGTGGTGACGGGCGCCACGCGCCTGCAGGCCAGTCTGACCGATGGGCAGAGCTTCGACGCCGTGCTGATCGGCGACGATCCGGCCACCGATATCGCGGTGCTGCGGCTGTCGGGGGCCGGTTTGCCGCATGCCGAGCTGGGGAATTCCGCGGGGCTGAAGGTGGGGCAGTTGGTGGTTGCCATCGGTAATCCGCTGGGATTCACCTGCACGGTGACGGCGGGGATCGTCAGTGCCCTGGGGCGGACGTTGCGGACGCGGGCGGGGGGGTTGCTCGACAGTGTTATACAGACGGATGCGCCGCTGAATCCGGGCAATTCGGGTGGCCCGCTGGTGTCGGGCGCCGGGCGGGTCGTGGGCATCAACACCGCGATGATCGGGCCGGCGCAGGGAATCTGCTTCGCCATCGGCATCGATACGGCGATCTGGGTGGCGACGCGGTTGATGCGGGACGGGCGGGTCCATCGGTCTCGGCTTGGGCTGTCGGCGCAGACGGTGCCGATCACCACGCGGGTGCGCCGGTTCCATGGCTTGGACCAGGCGACCGGGGTGATGATCTCCGACCTGGTGCCGGATGATCCGGGCAAGCGGGCGGGGCTGCAAATGGGCGACGTGCTGGTGTCGTTCGACGGCGCTCCGGTGACCGGCGTGGACGATCTGCATCGGGCGTTGACGCAGGAGCGGGCGGGGGTGGAGGTGCCGGTGCGGTTTTTGCGCCGGACGGCGTTGCTGACGCTGCTGGTTACGCCGCGGGAAACCTGAGCGTCCCGCGGAATTCACTCGCCAGGCCGGCCTGGTTTTGGCCATATCCCGGCAGGGATGTGTTCAGGAGACCGGTATGACCGATGCGGACAAGATCGTTCTGTTTCATTCGCCCAACTCGCGGTCCAGCGCGGCATTGACGCTGCTGGAGGAGCTTGGCGCCCCGTATGAGCTTCGGGTGCTGAACATGCAGGCGGGTGAGCAGCGGCAGCCGGCGTACCTGGCGATCAACCCGATGGGCAAGGTGCCGGCGATCCTGCATGGCGATGCGCTGGTCACCGAGCAGGTGGCGATTTTCCTGTATTTGGGGGATTTGTTTCCGGGGGCGGGGCTGACGCCGGCGGTGGGCGACAGGCGCCGTGGCCCGTATCTGCGCTGGATGGTGTTTTACGCGGGCTGTTTCGAGCCAGCGGTGGTGGACAGGGCGATGAAGCGCGAGCCTGGCACGCAGGCGATGTCGCCGTACGGCGATTTCGACACCGTGATGGCGGCGCTCAACGCGCAGCTTCGAGCCGCGCCGTTTATGCTCGGCGATGCATTCTCGGTCGCCGATGTGCTGTGGGGGGCGGCCCTGATGTGGACCACAGGGTTCGGACTGGTGCCGGAAACGCCGGAGATCAAGGCGTATCTGGCGCGCACCATGAACCGGCCGGCGGCTTTGCGCGTCAAGGAGCGGGATGCCGAGCTGTCGGCGCAGCATAAGGTGTCGTGACAATGGAACGGCGGCGGCCGGATCGATTGGACCGATCCAATTAGGCGAATCTGGGCGATAAGATCGGATCAATTCCACCAGGACGCCGAAGATGAACGATTCCGCCGACACGCATTTTCCCATCACCAACCGGAATCGGATTCGCCGGCGGCATGAGCGTGGGCGGTTCGACAAGGCGACGGTGTACGACATCCTGGACTCGGCGATGGTCGCCCATATCGCCTATGTCATTAACGGTCAGCCGTTCTGCACGCCCACGGGGTTCTGGCGGGAGGATGACACGCTGTACTGGCACGGGTCCTCGGCCAGCCGGATGATCCGCAACCAGTCCGACGGCGTGCCGGTCTGCGTTACTGCCACCCATCTGGATGCCATCGTGCTGGCGCGCAGCGGCTTCCATCACTCGGTCAACTATCGTTCGGTCATGGCGTTCGGCACTGCTCGTCTGGTCACCGACGCGGCGGAGAAGACGCGGGCGATGGACGGATTCGTGGACCGGTTTTTCCCGGGGCGGTCGAAGGAGATCCGGCCGCCGAACGGGCAGGAGATCAAGGCGACCAGCTTCGTGGTGATGCCGATCGATGAGGCGTCGGGCAAGATCCGCTCCACCCATGTCTCGGATGAGGAGGAGGACTACGCCCTGCCGGTGTGGACCGCGCGTATTCCGGTGCGCCAGGTGCTGGGTGAGCCGGAGCCATGCCCGCGGCAGTTGCCGGGGCTGGAAGTGCCGCCGGGAATGCGGGGCTACACCGAGGGGCGCAACCTGGATGAGGTGCTGCTGGAGGCGTATCGCATGGAGTATGGCGCGTCGGATTGACATAAAGCGGTCCAATCGATCATGTGACGACGCTTGTACACACAGCCTGTTCGCAGGGGTCATGCGCGTTACACGATCGACCGGCCTGGAAACGGCCGTTTAGCCATGCTGCTCGTCATCGATGCCGGCAACACCAATATCGTGTTCGCGGTGCACGATCCGTCCGGCTGGCGGGGCGTCTGGCGCATACGGACCGATGCGCAGCGCACCTCCGACGAATATGCCGTCTGGCTGAACAGCCTGCTGACGCTGTGCGACCTGAAGCGCGACCAGATCGGGGCGGCGGTGATCGGCACGGTGGTGCCGGCGGCGCTGTATCATCTGCGCCGGCTGTGCCGCGACTGGTTCAACGTCGAGCCGCTGATCGCTCGGGCGTCGCTGGACTGGGGCTTTGAGATCAAGATCGATCAGCCGAATGAGGTCGGGGCGGACCGGTTGCTGAATGCGTTGGCCAGCCACCAGCATTTCGGCGGCCCGCTGATCGTCGTCGATTTTGGTACCGCGACCACCTTTGATGTGGTAGACCAGACCGGTGCCTATCTCGGCGGCGTGATCTGCCCGGGCATCAACCTTTCGCTGGAGGCGCTGCATCAGGCCGCCGCCCGTTTGCCGCGCATCGGCATAGGCCGGCCGCAGTCGGTGATTGGCCGCTCCACCGTCCCTGCCATGCAATCCGGCATGTATTGGGGCTATATTGGCCTGATCGAGGGCCTGCTGACCCGGATCAAAACTGAATTCGGCGGCCCGATGAAGGTTGTCGCCACCGGCGGACTGGCCCCCTTGTTCGCCGAGGGAACTTTGATGATCGAGCACATGGCGCCCGATCTGACCCTGGATGGCCTGCGGATGTTGGCGGAGCGCAACCCAGCGCCCACATTACCCCGGGAGAGAACGCGATTGATTGAAACCGAATAACTGAATAACGGAACGAACCCTTAAGTATGGACTCTGAAACAGGCGAACTGGCCTTCCTGCCGCTTGGCGGGACGGGCGAAATCGGCATGAACCTCAACCTTTACCGCTGGCGGGAGGGACAATCCGAAAAATGGCTGGCCGTCGATTGCGGCATCG
>DATAZJ010000531.1:0-2856 GCA_036272115.1 Rhodopila sp.
GCGCCGGACGGCCGATCGCCGTGACGGCCGTTTCGGCTCGGGATCGATCTCGGGATCGGGGTTTTCCGGTGTCCGGGTTGCATTGGTACGAGGATTCGGTCGCTCTGGCGGCCGATCCCGGGGTCGATGTGGTGGTGGAACTGATCGGCGGGTCGGAAGGGCCGGCTCGGGCGTTGGCCGAGGCGGCGATTGGGGCCGGGAAGCCGTTGGTGACCGCCAACAAGGCGCTGCTGGCGGTGCATGGCGCCTCGCTGGCTCGCGCCGCCGAGGAACGCGGCGTAGCGCTGGGGTTCGAGGCGGCGGTGGCCGGCGGAATCCCGGTGATCAAGGCGCTGCGGGAGGGGTTGTCGGGCAACCGCATCAGCGCCGTGGCCGGGATTTTGAACGGCACGTGCAACTACATCCTGACGCAGATGCGGGAGCGTGGGCGGGAATTCGCCGACGTTTTGGCGGATGCGCAGAAGCTGGGTTATGCCGAGACCGATCCCAGTTTCGACATCGACGGCATCGATGCGGCGCACAAGCTGGCGATCCTGGCGGCGCTGGCGTTCGGCCGGCCGGTGGCGTTCGAGGACGTCCACGTCGAGGGAATCCGCCATGTCTCGGCTGTCGATATCGCTTTTGCGACGGAGCTTGGGTATCGGATCAAGTTGCTGGGAATCGCTCGGCAGACCGAGGCGGGGATCGAGACCCGGGTGCATCCGTGCATGGTGCCGCAGACCGCGCCGATCGCCCGGGTGGACGGGGTGTTCAACGCCGTGGTGGCCGAGGGCGATTTCGTCGGCCGGGTGATGCTGGAAGGCCGCGGGGCAGGGGCTGGGCCGACGGCGTCCGCCGTGGTGGCTGATCTGATCGATATTGCGCGGAATCGGGTGACTCCGGTTTGGGGGGCGGCGGGTGCGGCGCTGTCCAGCGCGCCTTCGGTGCCGATGAGTTCGCATGTCGGGGCGTATTACCTGCGGCTGATGGTGGTGGACCGGCCGGGGGTGATCGCGGACGTGACCGCTATCCTGCGTGATATGGGCGTGTCGCTGGAATCGATGCTGCAACGGGGCCGCAGCCCGGGCGAGGCGGTGCCGGTGGTGCTGGTTACGCATGAAACGAAAGAGAGCGCGATGCGCGGGGCGCTGGACCGGATCGGGGCGCTGCCGACGGTGATGGAGACGCCGTCGCTGATCCGGATCGAGGCGGGGTAGGCCTTTGACCGGTTATGTCGCGCTGCTGCGGGCCGTCAATGTCGGCGGCCGCGGTCTTCTGGCGATGAAGGACTTGCAGGCGCTGTGTAGCGAACTCGGGCTGGGGAATGTCCGGACCTATATCCAGAGCGGCAACGTCGTGTTCGAGAGCGACCGTGTTGAGGCGGCGCTGCGGCGGATGATCGAGGCGGCCATCACCAAGAGGCTAGGGCGGTCGGTGCAGGTGCTGATTCGGACTGCTGACGAACTGAAAGCGATTATTGAAGCAAATCCGTTTCCTGATGCTCAGCCGGAGCAGGTCGGCGTGGTGTTCCTGCCGAAGCCGGTGCGCAGCACGGCGGTGGCCGAGATCGTCATCCAGGGGCGGGAGGAAATACAGGCGGTTGGGCGTGAAGTGTTCGTGCATTATCCGGACGGCATGGGACGATCGAAACTGAAACTGCCATTCGCGACGGATGGCACCACACGGAACCTGAATACCGTTGGCAAGCTGCTGGAGATGGCTGGTACCACTTGAAGGGTGGGCGGAGATGCACACCGGGTTTGTGGATAGTTGAGATATTTGGGTGTGAAAGTCCTGAATTTCACCGTGGTGGCCTATGCCATGGATTGGTTAGTCGGTTGTCTTGCCATCCCATCTGTTGTTGCAGAATATTCGGAGCATTGAGCGCAATCGTTGCGCGGCTGCCTGGTGTCTCGCCGTTCACTTGCCGAGTGGGTGTCAGGTCCGGGATTCTTCAACACGGAGGACGAACGAGGACCACGGGGGGCCACGGAGAAGAAGGTCGCGTCATCCGGTGAAGCGCCACGGGCCGTCTTCGAAACGAAACGTGTAGACGTCACGCAACGGGTCCATCGGGAGGACGGTCATGCGCGGATACAATTGCGGCAACACGTCGTGTACCGGAAGCGCGCGAAGAATCTCAGTGGCCCTTAGTGGCCCTCGTTCGTCCTCCGTGCATAAAAATGAAGGAAGAGCGAACGAGCACGCGGGTTCCGCCCTATTTCGTGCCCGCGAAACAACGCGTGGGCCCCGCTCATTGTTGGCGCTATGGCGGACTCGGCGGAGCGTTAGCTGAGCCGATTACACCAAGCGACGTTGTTGCTGACCCATCGGCACCACCGTGCAACCACCGTGGCGGGCGAAGGCGTTCATGTCTTTGTTTTCACAAGCAAAAGGCATGGATACCGACCTCCGTCGGCATGACGGATAGGGTGAACAAGAGAGTCGGCATCAACGCTGGTTTGGCATCATAGCCTGAATACCCGACGGGCGTTGTTACGAAATACGCTTTGTCGTTCTGCCTCGGTTAGTTGGATACGAAACGTATAGCGGGGATCATCGAAATCCCAATGCGGGTAGTCGGTCGAGAACAGCAGGCGGTCCCAGCCGATCCAGTCGATGATCTGCCGCAGGTGCTCCGGTTCTTCGGTTTCCTCGATCGGCTGGGTCGTGTACCAGAAGCGGTCGCGGATGTATTCCGAGGCTGGTCGTTTCACATGCGGGACTTCGGTGCGCATCCGGTTCCATAGTCTGTCGAGCCGCCAGCCCAGCGATGGCGCCCAGGCGAAGCCGCATTCGATCAGCACGAACCGCAAGTCGGGGAAATGGTCTGTTACGCCCTCCATGATCAGGCTGGTCACCACCGCTTGCATGCTC
>DATAZJ010000532.1:0-6687 GCA_036272115.1 Rhodopila sp.
CGACAACCATCCCGCTGTATAGGCAAACGCCGCTGCGGAGACACAGACCACGGCCGCGATCAGGACCAGCGATCCAAGCACGGAACGAGCCGGCGGCCGGTGCGGCTGGAGCATTCGAACCTCATTGGTATGGTCGGCAGTCTTCGACCGACCTTACCATGCCTGTGCGCCGTGACCAGTCCGCCGTGGCCAGTCCGCCGCTGACACGTCTGCCGCTGACACGCCCGCCGCTGACCCGCCCGCCGCTGACCCGCATTCGCGCCCGTGTCCGATCCCCACACTTCCGCCTTGCCCCACCCGTCCCGACACGGCATCTACCCGACATGACCAATCCACACTCGCCCAGACAAAGTGGCTAAACCCGTCACCCGCTTCGTCTGCCGCTCCTGCGGCGCCGTCACCCCCAAATGGGCCGGCCGCTGCGAGACCTGCGGCGAATGGAACACCGTCGAGGAAGAAACCATCGTCGCCCGCCCCGGCCCGATGGGAAACCCCGCCGCCAAGACCCCCGCCGGCCGATCCGTCGCCTTCGTCGGCCTCGCCGGCAGTGCCGAACCCCCGCCGCGCACCCGGATCGGCATCGCCGAACTGGACCGCGTGCTGGGCGGCGGCCTCGTCCCCGCCTCCGCCGTGCTGGTCGGCGGCGATCCCGGCATCGGCAAATCCACCCTCCTCCTCCAGGCCGCCGCCAGCCTCGCCCGCTCCGGCCGCCGCGTCCTCTACGTCTCCGGCGAGGAATCCATCGACCAGATCCGCCTCCGCGCCCGCCGCCTCGGCGTCGCCGACTCCTCCATCGAGCTTGCCGCCGCCATCAACGTCCGCGACATCGTCGCCAGCCTGGAGCAAGCCAAGGACACCACCCTGGTGGTGATCGACTCCATCCAGACCATGTGGACCGACACGATCGAAAGCGCCCCCGGCACCGTCACCCAGGTCCGCGCCTCCTCCTTCGAACTCATCCGCCTCGCCAAAGCGGGAAACTTCGCCCTCGTCCTGGTCGGCCACGTCACCAAGGACGGCGCCCTCGCCGGCCCCCGCGTCCTGGAACACATGGTCGACGCCGTCCTCTACTTCGAGGGCGACCGCGGCCACCAGTTCCGCATCCTGCGCGCCGTCAAAAACCGCTTCGGCGCCACCGACGAAATCGGCGTCTTCGAGATGACCGAAACCGGCCTCGCCGAGGTCCCCAACCCCTCCGCCCTGTTCCTCGCCGAACGCCGCGGCAACATCGCCGGCAGCGCCGTATTCGCCGGCCTCGAAGGCAGCCGCCCCGTGCTGATGGAGGTCCAGGCCCTGCTCGCCCCCAACCCCGCCGGCTCGCCCCGCCGCTCCGTCATCGGCTGGGACAGCGGCCGCCTCTCGATGCTGCTGGCCGTCCTGGAAACCCGGGCCGGCGTCCGGCTCAACCAGACCGACGTCTACCTCAACATCGCCGGCGGCCTGCGCGTCACCGAACCCGCCGCCGACCTGGCCGTCGCCGCCGCCATCGCCTCCGCCGCGTTCGAAACCCCCACCAGCCCCGGCATGGTCTATTTCGGCGAGGTCGGCCTGTCCGGCGAAGTCCGCCAGGTCGCCCAGGCCGAGGCCCGCCTCAAGGAAGCCGCCAAGCTCGGATTCGATTCGGCCGCCCTGCCCCGCCGCGTCGCCCATGGTAACCGGCGGCTGGCGGCGCCAGAGGGGTTGCGATTGGAGGAAATCGGTCACATCGCCGATCTCGTCGCTCGGTTTGCGCCGGCGGCCACGAAGGGCTGATCGGTGTCGCCCGATACGGGATGTCAACCGACCGGTCGCTACGCTGATTGCCGGCGCGGACCCGCCAACTCAGCCTGCCCGTGCCTCATGCGACAGCACCCAGTGCCTCATGCGACAGAACACAATGCCTCATGCGACAGAACCCAATGCCTCATGCGACAGAACAAAACGCCCGCACAACGCGTCGCGTGCCCTTCCCCCTCGTGTTAAAACACCCCTCGTTTCGACCGGCTTCAGATGCAGGGACAGTGCAGCGTGCAAAACGGTATCCATTTCATCTCCGGCCTTCCCCGCTCCGGGTCCACGCTACTGGCCGTCCTGCTGCGGCAAAATCCCCGTTTCTTCGCCAGCATGACCAGCCCGGTGGGCAGTCTGTTCAATGCCATGTTGGCCTCCACCAGCGCACGAAACGAAGGCGCCGTCTTCATCGACGACACCCATCGCCAACGCCTGCTGCGGGCTGTGTTCGACGCCTACTACGCGGACATTCACCCGAACCAGTTGGTGTTCGACACCAACCGCCAGTGGACAACCAAGCTGCCGGCGCTGGTTCGGCTGTTTCCGAAGGCGACGGTCATCTGCTGCGTGCGCAATCCCGCCTGGGTCATCGACAGCATCGAGAACCTGGTCCGCCGCAACGCATTCGATCTGTCCGGCATTTTCAACTTCGAACCGGGTGGCACGGTCTATTCCCGTGTCGACGGCCTGTCCAAAGGGGATGGCATGGCCGGCTTCGCGTGGAATGCCTTGCGAGAGGCGGTGTTCGGTCCGCAATCAGATCGGCTGTTGCTGGTGCGGTACGAATCACTGACCGCCAACCCGCTCGGTACCCTGGCCGCGATCTACGATGCGATCGGCGAACCTCTGTTCGCTCATGACCCCGAACATATCGAGCCTGCTTCCGATATGATGGAATTCGACAATCGGCTCGGGACGCCTGGCCTGCACGACGTCCGGTCCACCGTGCGGCCCGGGAAACGGCCGACGGTGCTGCCGCCCGACTTGTTTGCGAAGTTTGCGAACGATGCCTTCTGGGAAGATGCGGCCAAGCTTCCGAAGACGGTGCGCGTGGTATAGCCGCGGCCGCGTTCGAAACACCGCCCGCCCCCGGCATGGTCCTATTTCGGCGAGGCCGGCCTCTCCGGCAAAGTCCGCCAGATCGCCCAGTTCGCCAGATCGCCCAGTCCGAAGCCGCCCGGTCCGAAATCACCCGGTCCGAAGTCGCCCAGTCCGAAGTCGCCCAGGCCGAAGTTGCCCAGTCCTAAGTCGCCCAGGCCGAAGCCCGCCTCAGGCAAGCCGCCAGGCTCGGTTTCGATTCGGCCGCCCTGCCCCGCCGCATCGCTCACGGTAACCGGAAATTGTCGGCCCCCGATGGCCTGCGATTGCAGGAAATCGGTCACATCGCAGATCTCGTCGTGCGCTTTGCCCCAGAATTGCCGAAAAATAGCGCATGATCCGCTTGGCGGCGAGCGCCGGCGGGACGATAACCCCGCTTCCCTTTCGATGGCGGTGGCATGACGTGGGTTGACCTGGCGGTCTTCGGGTTCCTTGCAATCTCCGGGCTGCTGGCCTTCGCCCGCGGTTTCGTGCGGGAGGTGCTTGGCATCGGCGCCTGGATCGGCGCCGTCGTGCTGGCAATCCTCGCCTTGCCGGCAATGCGCACCTACGTCCGGACCTGGTTCTCGAAACCCGACTGGGTCGAACCGGTCAGCTTCGTCATCGTCTTCCTCGGCAGCCTGATCGTCCTGATGATCGTCGCCAGCATGATCGGCCGCATCGTCAGCCGCTCCGCTCTCGGCGGGGTTGATCGCACGTTGGGTCTGGTATTCGGCCTCGCCCGGGGTGCGGCGGTGGTCGTCGTCGCCTATATTCTCGCTCAGATGGTATTTCCGATCGAACGCTGGCCGGACGCCGTGCTGAACGCCCGGACACTGACGCCGACCTATCAGGCCGCACGCTGGGTGCGGGACCAACTGCCCGAAGCCTACCGCCCGCACACCCTCGACCCGCCGCCGGCGGGCCGCGAAACCACCGCGGAAGCCCTGCTGCACGCCAACCCGCAAGGGCGCGCAACCGGCAAGCCGCCCGACCGCGAATAGGAACTGTCACAGATGGCATTCGACAGCCGGACCACGGATGACGACACCTTGCATGAGGAATGCGGCGTCTTCGGCATCTGGAACGTCCCCGACGCCGCCGCGGTCACCGCGCTGGGGCTGCACGCCCTGCAGCACCGCGGCCAGGAAGCCACCGGCATCACCAGCTTCGACGGCGCCCGCTTCCACTCCCATCGCGGCATGGGCCTGGTCGGCGACAATTTCGGCGATGCCCGCGTCATCGAGCGTCTGCCCGGCCACATCGCCATCGGCCATAACCGCTACGCCACCACCGGCGACACCATCCTCCGCAACGTCCAGCCGCTCTACGCCGATTTCGAGTTCGGCGGCTTCGCCGTCGCCCATAACGGCAACCTGACCAACGCCCACGTCCTGCACCGCGCCCTGGTGCGCCGGGGCTGCCTGTTCCAGTCCACCACCGACTCGGAAGTCTTCGTCCATCTTATCGCCATCAGCCTGTATTCCACCGTGGTGGACCGGCTGATCGACGCGCTGAAACAGGTGATCGGCGCCTATTCCCTCGTCGCCCTCTCCAACGAAGCCCTCATGGGCGTCCGCGACCCGCTCGGTGTCCGCCCGCTGATCCTCGGCCGCATCGGCTCCGAAGGCACCGGCGGCTGGGTCTTGGCCAGCGAGACCTGTGCGCTCGACATCGTCGGCGCCGACTTCATTCGCGACGTCGAACCCGGTGAGATCGTCGTCATCAACGACCAGGGCGTCCACAGCATCAAGCCGTTCAACAAGCAGCGGGAACGCTTCTGCGTGTTCGAATACATCTACTTCGCCCGCCCCGATTCCGTGATGGAGGGCATGCCGGTCTACGACGCCCGCAAGCGTATCGGCGCCGAACTCGCCCGCGAAGCCGGCGTCCCCGCCGACGTGATCGTCCCGGTTCCCGATTCCGGCGTCCCCGCCGCCATGGGCTACTCGATCCAGAGCGGCATCCCGTTCGAGCTTGGCATCATCCGCAACCACTATGTCGGCCGCACCTTCATCGAACCCACCGACCACATCCGCCATCTCGGCGTGAAGCTGAAACACTCCGCCAACCGCCCGGTGCTGGAGGGCAAGCGCGTCGTCCTGGTCGATGACTCCATCGTCCGCGGCACCACCAGCAAGAAGATCGTCGAGATGGTCCGGGCAGCCGGCGCGAAAGAAGTGCATATGCGGATATCCTCGCCGCCCACGACCCATTCCTGCTTCTACGGCATCGACACCCCGGAACGCAGCAAGCTGCTCGCCGCCAGCCACAGCGTGGAGGAGATGGCGGAATTGATCGGCGCCGACAGCCTGGCCTTCATCTCCATCGACGGCCTGTATCGCGCGCTGGACAAGCCCGGCCGAGACCCGATCCGCCCGCATTACTGCGACGCCTGCTTCACCGGCGACTATCCGATCGCACTGCCCGACCAGCAGGACAACGCCGACCGCCAACTCAGCCTGCTGGCGGCGCATCACTGATGCCTGGCCCGCTTGACGGCACCATCGCGCTGGTCACCGGCGCCAGCCGAGGCATCGGTGCCGCCGCCGCCATCGAACTGGCCCGCCTCGGCGCCCATCTGGTGATCACCGCCCGCACCCAGGGCGGCCTGGAGGAAATCGACGACGCCATCCGTACCGTCGGCGGCGAGGCAACCATCCTGCCGCTGGACCTGCGCGAAGGCGACCAGATCGACGCCATCGGCCCGACCTTGTTCCAGCGCTTCGGCCGTCTCGACATCCTGGTCCACAACGCCGCCACGCTGGGACGGCTGACCCCGGTCGCCCACATCCTGCCGAACGACTGGTCCGACGTGGTCGCCGTCAACCTCGCCTCGGCCTGGCGCCTGATCCGCACCTGCGACCCGCTGCTGCGCCAGGCCCCGTCAGGCCGAGCGGTGTTCGTCACCGAATCCCGCGCCCGCGACCCACGCGCCTACTGGGGCGCCATGGGCGCGACCAAGGCCGGCATGGAGCACCTCGTCCTCACCTGGGCACAGGAAGTCGCCACCACCCTCCTGCGCATCAACCTGTTCGATCCCGGCCCGGTCGCCACCCGCATGCGCTTCAACGCCTTCCCCGGCGAGAACCAGGCAACCCTGGCCACCCCCGAGGACGTCGCCCCCGCCCTGGCAACCCTGTGCCTGCCAACAGAAGACCGCCACGGCGCCCTGGTAACAGCCGCCTAAGCAATCCGCAGACGGCCGACACCCGCCGAAGCGATCCGCTGAGAACAATCGCCTCAGAGAACAATCGCCTCGGTCAAGACCAAGTTATACCAACCGGCATTGATGCAGACTCTCCGGTTGACCCCATCCGTCATGCCGGTTGACCCCATCCGTCATGCCGGTTGACCCCATCCGTCATGCCGGTTGACCCCGTCCGTCATGCCGGTTGACCCCGTCCGTCATGCCGGCGCATGCCGGTATCTACGCCTTTTTCGAGCGAAAACAAAGGCATGGATGGCGAGTCTGCGCTCGCCATGATGGTTGCACGGCGCTGCCGATGGGGCAACATCAAGGGCGATTGCTCTTATAGCGTTCATTGTTGAGAACTGATACGGCTGGTCATCCGACCGTTGGGGTTCAGCATGGATGTCGAGACGTTTTCGGACTGGGTGAAACGATCGAGGCATTCGCACACATCACCGAGCCAGGCCGATGGCTTGCTGGCGCAATGGGAACCGGGGCTTATCAACAAACAACGCTATAAGAGCCAGCGCGATTGGTATTATCGCGTTATCTGTTGATATCGATGATTGAGATGCGCTGGGGTGGCAAGTGTAGCGATGCCCAGCAATGGTTGCTCCACGCGGGTTGCGACTCGTTCTGTGTCCGCC
>DATAZJ010000533.1:0-13588 GCA_036272115.1 Rhodopila sp.
CGACGGCGCCGACATCACATTGCCCCCCAACACGCGGCCCGGCACGCTCGCCGACCTCACTATTCCCATCGTCAACGACGCCCTGATCGCCACCGCCCCGGCCGCATCGCTCGCCTTCACCGAACTCGATGCCAACCGAAACAAAATCACCTTCCACACCTCCGGCTCGACCGGGGCCCCAAAGCTGATCGATAAAACCCTCGACACCCTGCAGCTCGAATCCGAGACCCTCCACCGAGCCTTCGGACCCCGTCTCGGTGCCGGCCCGGTCCACGCCACCGTCTCCCACCAGCATCTCTACGGCCTGGCGTTCCGCCTGCTGTGGCCGCTTGCCGCCGGCGTCCCGTTCGACGCCCGCACCGACGCGGTCTGGGAGACTCTCCTGCCCAAACTCCACGCCGCCACCTCCATCGTCTCAAGCCCCGCCCATCTGACCCGCCTGGCCGGCCTCGAACCCATCCCGCAGTCACACGCCCCGACCCTGATCCTCTCCGCCGGCGCTCCGCTCTCAACCGAAGCGGCACGAACCGCGCAAACCTTCTTCGGCCGCCTGCCAACCGAGATTTTCGGCAGCACCGAGACCGGCGCCATCGCCACCCGCCGGCAACACCACGGCGACGAACCCTGGACTTCTTTCCCGGACACCGAGATCCGCACCGACTCCCAAGATCGCATGACCGTCCGCACCCCCTACACCGACGGCTGGCAGCAGACCCAGGACGTGATCGAGCCCCTGCCGACCGGCTTCCGCTTCCTCGGCCGCGTCGACCGCATCGTCAAAGTCGAGGGCAAGCGCGTCAGCCTCCCGGCCATAGAATCCGCTCTGCAATCGTTGCCCTTGGTCGAGGAAGCCGCGGTCATAACCCTCCCTGGCCTTCCCACCCGCCTGGGCGCCGTCCTCGTCCTGACCCCCAAGGGCCAAACCGAACAAGTCGCCCTCGGCGTTTACCACTTCACGCGCCACCTGCGCCGCCTGCTCTCCGCCCATCTCGAACCCGCCGGCCTGCCGCGTCTCTGGCGCATTGCGGACTCCCTGCCGACCCGCGCCATGGGCAAACGCAACGACGCCGCTATCGCCGCCCTGTTGCAGGCCACCAACTGATGCGTCCCCCCATCCTGGCCATCGAGCCGACCGGCGACCATGCCGTGCGCGTGCGCCTCGCCGCCCCCGCCGGCCACGAAGCGTTCGCCGGCCATTTCCCCAACCACCCGATCCTGCCCGGCATCGTGCTGCTCGACTGGGCCGTGCAACTCGCTGCCACCTGTTTCGGCTTCGCATCCCGCCCAGCCACCCAGGTCCGCGTCAAGTTCATGCAAACCATCGGCCCCGACCCGGCCGACCTGTCGCTTTCACTCCGTTACGACCCAACCCGAACCGAACTGACCTTCGAATACCGCACCGGCGCCACCATTGCCTCCAGGGGATCGGCTCGCCTCGCGCCATGACCGGATTCCTCCGACTCTGCGCCATCGTCCCGACGCACAACCACTGGCGCGCTCTAGGCCGCGTGGTCCGGGCCCTACGAGACGCCGACCTGCCCGTCCTAATCATCGACGACGGCAGCGACGAGCCCGCGGCAACGGCGATCGCCGTACACCACCGCCCCGACGCCGGCATCCAGGTCCACCGCCTGCCCACCAACCAAGGCAAGGGAGTCGCCGTCATCCATGGCATGCGCCTGGCCTGGGAGGCCGGCTACACCCATGCCGTGCAAATTGATGCCGACGGCCAGCACGACACCGCGTCATTGCCCGCCCTTCTGATGAGCAGCCACCAACACCCCACCGCGCTGGTCAGCGCCGCACCCATCTTCGACGCCTCCATGCCGCGGGGAAGGCGCATCGGCCGCTGGATCACCCATATCTGGGTCTGGATCGAAACGCTGTCGTTGCAGATCACCGACAGTATGTGCGGCTTCCGGGTCTACCCGCTGACCGCGGTAAAAACCCTGCTACAGACCCAATCCGTCGGCCGCCGCATGGATTTCGACACTGACATCATGGTCCGCCTGTTCTGGCAGGGCACGCCAATCCAGATGGTTCCCACTCGGGTCATTTACCCCCGCGACAACACCTCCAACTTCCGACCTTGGGCCGACAACCTGCGCATCGCCGCCATGCACACCCGCCTGGTCCTCAGGCTGCTGACCTGCCCCATCCGCCCCCAACACTGGTCGCGCCTCCCCGAACGAGGCGCCTGGTCCGCGCTCCTCCTGACCGCCTTCACCGCCCGTATGCTCGGTCGCCGCTTCTGCCTGACCCTGCTGGCCCCCGTCGTCGCCTACTTCCTGCTGGCCGCCCGGCGACAACGCCGAGCGTCCCGCGCGTTCCTGACCCAGGTCACCGGCCGACCCCCATCGACCTGGACTATCTATCGCCACTTCATGAGCTTCGCCGCCCGCGCCCTAGACAGCTTCCTGGCTTGGACCGGCGGCATCCAGTCCGGCGCCGCCACCACCGACACCCCGGACGCCCTTGCCCGCCTGACCGCCGACCCGAGGGGTGCCCTGCTGGTCGTCGCTCACCTCGGCAACACCGACCTCGCCCGAGCCTTGCTGGACGACACCACAAGCGGCCGCCTGACGATCCTGGTGCATACAGGACACGCGGTGAACTACAACCGCCTGCTGCGAAAATTCCGTCCGCAAGCCGCGCTGAACCTGATCCAAGTGTCCGAAATTGGCCCCGAGACCGCCATCGACCTGCAACAGCGCATCGACCGAGGTGAATGGGTCGTCATCGCCGGCGACCGCACTCCGATCTCCGGCACCACCCATGTCAGCGTCGCCCCGTTCCTGGGCAAAGACGCCGGCTTCCCCAACGGCCCCTGGATCCTTGCCGCCCTGCTACGCTGCCCGGTCCACCTGCTGTTCTGCGTCCGCATCGGTATCGGCTGGCGCATGACGCTAGAACCCTTCGCCGACCAGATCACCCTCGACCGTAAACATCGTCGGGCCGCCCTGCAGGCCCACGCCGAGGCCTACGCCCAACGGCTGGAAGCCTATGCGCGCGCATTCCCCCTGCAATGGTATAACTTCTTCGATTTCTGGGCATGATAGCGCTGGATGACATTGCTTTCGCTCCGCCATCCAGCCCTATCTCATTGTTTGATCGCGTGTTTCAGGCCTCCGGTCGTTGCGCTCTAAGAGGGTCCATGCTGTCCGCCGATGTCGTCATCCAGGTGCAATTCTATGACCTCGACCCCATGCAGGTCGTCTGGCACGGCAACTATCCTCGTTTCCTGGAGCAAGCTCGCTGCGCCCTGCTGGGCCGGATCGGCTACGACTACGTCGCCATGCGCGAGTCCGGCTATGCGTGGCCGGTCGTCGACATGCGCATCAAATACGTCCGCCCCATCCGTATGGCCGAGACCATCATCGTCACCGCCGCTCTCACGGAGTATGAGAACCGCCTGAAGCTCGACTACCGTATCCGCCGCCAAAGCGATGGCGAAATCCTGACCAAAGCCCACTCCACCCAGGTCGCCGTCAACATGCAGACCGGCGACATGCAACTGGAAAGCCCCCTCATCCTGTTCGAAAAAATCCAAGCCGCATCATGCGCCGAAGGCTGATCCTGATGGCACTGGCGCTGCTACCGATACGAGCGGGCGCCATTACCACGCTATCGGCCGGCGAGGTCCTACGTGGTCGCTTCGTCCAGGAACGCCACCTGCAGGGCTTCACCGCGCCCCTCCACACCGAGGGCCACTTCGTCCTCGCCCCGGGCAAGGGTCTGATCTGGCAGGCCGAGACCCCGTTCGCCATCACCACAGTGATCACCGCCTCTGGCCTCGTGCAGGACGTTGGCGGTCTGGAAACCATGCGGCTCGCCGCCTCTCGGCTGCCGTTCCTCTCCCACCTTTACGCCATGCTGAGCGGCGCATTGTCGGGCGACTGGCACGACCTGGACTCCGACTTCACCGTCACCCGCTCGGGCGACGCCGCCCACTGGCACGCGGACCTGATTGCCAAACATTCTGACGCCGCTAGCATGTCCTTCACCCGCATCAGGATCTCCGGCAGCCAGTTCGTAGACCAAGTCCGCATCGACAAGCCCAACGGAGATTCGGAACAACTGACCTTCAGCGATCAGGCCCTGTCCCGATCCCCCCTAACCCCCGAGGAGGCCGGGAACCTGGCTCGGCTTGCCGGTTGAGCCACTGTTACGGTCATGGCCCGGCGCGTCCGGACGGTCAGGCTGGCGTGCGGTGAACAGAACCTACGCCGCCCTCTTATGGCTCGCCATCGTCCTGACCGCCGCCGCCTACTTGGCCTGGCGCGTCGAGACCGGCCTGACCTTCCGCACCGACCTGATGGCCCTGCTGCCAACAGATCAGCAGGACACGGCGATGCAAAAGGCCAGCGAAGCCGTCACCCAAACCCTGTCCCGTCAGATCGTCCTGCTCACCGGCGACTCCAACCGCGCCACCGCCCGAGCCGCCGCGCAAAACCTGTCCGACACCTTGGGGAAGTCCGGTCTGTTCACCCCAATCAATACCACCATCGACGCCAATCGCATCCGACGGATCGGAGCGTTCTACGCGCCCTATCGGTCCGGCCTTCTCTCGGCCCCCGACCGAGACCTTCTGTTGGCCCACAAAGGCGCAACCATTGCCACCAGGGCCCTGTCCCAGGTGTACGGCTTCATTGGCCTGGGCGACGCAAAACTGCTACAAGCGGACCCGTTCCTGCTGATGCCGTCGTTCTTCGCGAACCTGCCGCTGCCTATGTCCAGCCTGACCCCGGACGACGGCATGCTGTCGGTCACGCGGGACGGCAGGACCTGGGTCCTGACCGCCGGCGAACTGACGCGGGACCCGTACGCCCTCAATACCCAGCGCCGTCTTTCCGCCGTCCTGGACCCCGCCATCCAACAGCTTCGTGTCCAGCATCCTGCGCTGGAGACCCTCCGCCTCGGCGCAGTCTTCTTCGCCAGGGCCGGCGCCGACCAGGCGATGGGAGAAACCTCGACCATCGGCATCGTCTCCACAATCGGCACCATCCTGCTCGTCCTCGCCGCCTTTCGAGCGTTGACCCCGCTCTGGCTCAGCCTGCTGGTGATCGGCGCCGGGATCGTGACCGCCCTATCTGGCAGCCTGCTGCTGTTCGGGGACCTGCATGTCGGCGCCATGCTGTTCGGCACCAGCCTGATCGGCGTCGCCGTGGACTACAGCCTGCAATACTGCACCGAGACTTTCACCAATGAACCATCCCCCCCCGCCCGCCTGCGCCGGGTCCTGTGGGGGATCACGCTGGGCACCGCGACCACTATAATCGGCTATTTGACCCTGCTGCTGGCGCCATTTCCGGGCCTTCGGCAGGTCGCGGTGTTCTCCGCCATCGGCCTGGCGGCATCTTGGCTGACCGTGATCCTTTGGCTGCCCGAGCTCGACCGCTCGCCTCCGGCCCGCCACGGTGCCAGCATGCTGCGCTGGTCGTTCCTGTTCCTGTGGCTGTGGCAATCGAAGCGCCTGGTTCGCTGGCGCCTGGCCGCGCTGACCGCAACGGTCATCCTGGCGGCAATCGGCCTTACCCGCTTTCGCACCGACGACGACGTCCGGCGGATGCAAGCCCTGTCGCCCGACCTGCTGGCACAGCAGTCCCGCCTGCAGACGCTAATCGGAAGCCAGGGCAGCGGCCAGTTCTTCCTGGTCTCCGCCCCCGACGCCGAAACCGCCCTGCAGACCGAGGAAACCCTTGCCGGCCGTCTCCGCCCCCTGATCGCCGGCGCCGCCCTGACCAATTTCCGCTCTCCCGCGCGCTACGTCCCGTCCATTCGACGCCAACGGGAAAACCGCGCCTTGATCGCCACCGAACTGAATGATTCAGTGCGCCGCGTGCAATTCCAACGCCTCGGCCTGCCGGACAACCCCCCATCCACCCCGCCGAAGCTGCTGACCCTGGCCGAGGCAATGCGTCCCGGCACCCCACTGAGCTTCCTCTCCCTGCTAGTGCTGAACTACGGTCCGGGCAGCGTATCGCAGGTCGTCATGCTGGACGGAGTCCATCGGCCGGCCGAAGTCGCTGCCGCGGCCCACGGTCTGCCCGGCGTCCGTTTCATCGACCCTGCCGGCTCCTTCAGCACCGTCCTCGGCGAATACCGCCGCCGAACCATGATGCTGCTGGCGCTGTCGGCGGTTCTGATGGCCCCGATGCTGGCCTGGCGCTACGGCCCGAGGCGTACCCTGTGGATCATGCTGCCCCCCATCCTCGCCGTCGCCCTCACCCCCGGCCTCCGGGCCCTGTTCGGAGCCGGGTTCACTTTCTTCGACGGCATCGCCCTGGTGTTGATCTTGTCCGTCGGCGTCGACTACGCCGTCTTTCTGGCCGAAACCACCAAGGACCGCCGCTCGGTCACCATGCTGGCCGTCGCCCTGGCCGCCACAACCGCGCTGATGTCGTTCGGCCTGCTGGCCCTCAGCGACGTCCAGGCGGTGCAGCATTTCGGCGCCACGATGCTTGTCGGCGTCCTGCTCGCCGCCCTGCTTGCCCCCATGGCCAGACGATGAAACACGCGCTCCCCCGCCGCACCGCCCTCAGCACCGGTGCGCTCCTGCTCCTAAACGGCTGCACTACGCACCCGGTCTGGCCCCCCGACCAGGTTCTGATCGCATCTGGCCTCACCGTCCGCATGCCCGATCCCGCCAGCCTGAACCGCCGCATCGAGGCCGCCCAACTGGTCGTCGCCCGCTACCGCACCCAAACTATCGCATTCGAGGCCCGCATCAGCGCCGCGCCTGACCATTTCAACCTGCTCTGCATCGACACCCTCGGCCGAGAGGCCGTGCGTATTCACTGGACGCAAGCCGCCATCGTGTCCGAAAAGGCCCCCTGGGTCCCAAAAAATCTTCGTCCGGAAAACATGCTCGCCGACATCGTCATCCTCTACTGGCCCGAAGCCGTCGTCGCCCAGGCGCTGGCCCCGTCCGGAGGCACGATCCTGGCCGAACTCGGCTTTCGCTCGATCCGCCTGGCTGGCAAGGAACTTATCCACGCTCAGTTCCACCCCACCGACACCGACCCCTGGAACGGCAAGGCGCGCTACCACAACCTGTCCCGAGACTACACCCTGGATATCCAATCCCGGCTCATCCAGCCATGATGGCCTTCATCCAGGCCTACGGCGTAACCTGCCCCCTGGGCCGCGGTAAAACCGCGGTGGCCGAGGCGCTGTTCGCCGGTCGCACCGACTGCCTGACCGCAACCCGCACCATTCCCGTCGGCGCCGTCACCGGCACCCTCCCCCCCGTCCCCGAGGCTACAGCGGATCTGGACTGCCGCAACAACCGGCTGATGCTGACCGCGCTCCACGAAATCCGGGACGCCGTCACCGCCGCCACCACCCGCTATGGCGCGCATCGCATCGCCGTCCTATGCGGCACCAGCACCGCCGGCATTGCCGATGGCGAAGCCGCCCTCATCGCCTACCGTCGAACCGGAAACTGGCCGCCCGGCTTCCACTATCGCCGCCAGGAAACCGGTCATCTCGCTCTCTTCGCCGCCCGTGCACTCGGGCTGAAGGGGCCCGCCTACACCATCGCCACTGCCTGCTCCTCCAGCGGCAAGGTCTTCGCCTCTGCCGTCCGCTTGCTTCGTACGGGCGTGGCCGACGCTGTCGTTGTGGGCGGCGCCGACACACTGTGCGGCATGACCCTGGCCGGCTTCGGCGCGCTGGAGGCCCTGTCGCCCACACGCTGCAACCCGTTCAGCGCAAACCGCGACGGCATCACCATCGGCGAGGGCGCTGCCGCTTTCCTGCTGACCCGAGACCCCGGTCCGATCGAGGTGCTTGGGATCGGCGAGACCTCCGACGCCCATCACCCCAGCGCGCCCGATCCTGAGGGGCGCGGCGCCGCCAGCGCCATCCAGATGGCCCTGCGGGAAGCCAGCCTGGGACCTAGCGAGGTCTCCTACATTAACCTGCACGGCACGGCGACGCCGTTGAATGACGCCATGGAAAGCCGCGTCATCGCCAGCCTGTTCGGCGGTGAAATCCCTTGCAGCTCCACCAAGGGCATGACCGGCCACATGCTGGGCGCCACCGGCGGTGTCGAGGCCGCCTTCCTGTGCCTGTCGCTAACCCAAGGCCGCCTGCCACCGCACATCTGGGACGGCCAGCAAGACCCAGCGCTGCCACTGTTGAACTTCGTCACCCAAGGCCAGACCGTCACCGGCCGCGCCATGCTGAGCAACTCGTTCGGCTTCGGCGGCAGCAACGTCGCCCTGGTACTCGGACTGCCTCGATGACCGCTTGTCCCTACCCGATCGCGGACTTGCTGCCGCACGCCGCACCGATGGTGCTGCTGGACCGGGTCACCGGCTGGACCGATGACAGCCTGACTGCCGTGGTAACGATCACGCAGGACACACGCTTCGCCACATCCAACAAAGGCGTCCCCGCCCATATCGGCATCGAGTGGATGGCCCAAGCCTGCGGCGCATTCGCCGGCATGCAGGCCAAGACTACCGGCCAGCCGGTTCAACTAGGCTTTCTCCTCGGCACCCGAGATTTCACCGCCGATCGCCCCTGGTTCACCACCGGAGAAACCCTTTCTGTATCCGTTCGCCGCGTCTTCCTCGAATCCGGCATGGCCGTCTTCGACTGCCAAATCGTTGCCAACGAAGCAACCTGTGCCCGCGCCCGATTGACCGTGTTCCAGCCAGACAGAAACGACCAATGACACAGCCCCGAACGATCCTGGTCACCGGCGCCAGCAAGGGGATAGGCCAGGCGATTGCCCTACGCCTCGCCGCCGATGGGTTTCATATCGTCGTCCACTACGGATCCGACGCCGACGGCGCCGGCACCACGCTGCAAGCGGTCAACCAGTCCGGCGGCACGGGTCGCACAATCACCTTCGACATCGCCAACCGCGCCGACTGCCTTGCCGCCATCGAGCACGATATGACCACAAACGGCGTCTATTACGGTGTGGTCTTGAACGCCGGCATCGTCCGCGACAACGCCTTCCCCGCCATGGAGGACAGCGACTGGGACGATGTTCTCGGCGCCAACCTCGATGGCTTCTACAACGTCCTGCGCCCGATCGTCATGCCGATGGTCTCGGCGCGCCGGGGCGGCCGCATCGTCACCCTGTCTTCCGTCTCGGGCATCGCCGGCAACCGCGGCCAGGTGAACTACAGCGCCGCCAAGGCCGGCATAATCGGCGCTACCAAATCCCTGGCGATCGAGCTCGCTAAACGCGCTATCACCGTCAACTGCGTCGCCCCCGGCATCATCGAAACGCGGATGACCGCCGGCGTGCCGATGGAGGAAATCATGAAGATCGTGCCGATGCGCCGGCTGGGCCGCCCCGCCGAGGTTGCCGCGGCCGTCGCCTTCCTCTGCGCCGACGACGCCGCCTACATCACCCGCCAGGTCATCTCGGTAAACGGAGGCATGATCTAATGCGCCGTGTCGCGGTCACCGGCATGGCCGGAGTCACCGCCCTCGGCGAGACCTGGGCCGATATCCGTACCGCCTTCGCGGAGGGCCGCACGGGCGTCCGCTTCATGCCGGAATGGGATCGCTACACCGACATCAACACCAGGCTGGCCGCCCCAGTCGACGGCTTCAACCTCGGCGACCGCTATCCGCGCAAGAAAGCCCGCACCATGGGGCGTGTGTCGATGATGGCGGTCTATGCCAGTGAACAGGCTTTGGCGTCTGCGGGTCTGCTGAACGACCCCGTGCTCCGCGCTGGCCGCACCGGCGTCGCTTACGGCTCCTCATTCGGCAGCCCCGACGCCGTCAGCGGCTTCTACCAGTTGCGCGAGGGCGGCAGCTCCCGCCACGTCAACGCCACCAGCTACATCCAAATGATGAGCCACACCACTTTGGTCAACATCGGCCTGTTCTTCGGCGTAACGGGCCGCGTAATCCCCACCTCCAGCGCCTGCACCTCCGGCAGCCAGGGCATCGGCTACGCCTTTGAGGCTATTCGCTACGGCAAGGCCGACATCATGATCGCGGGTGGCGCCGAGGAACTCGACGTCACCGATTCCGCCGTCTTCGACACGCTCTACGCCACCAGCACCCGCAACGACCACCCCACCACTACCCCGCGCCCGTTTGACCAGAACCGCGACGGCCTGGTCATCGGTGAGGGCGCCTGCACCCTGATCTTGGAGGAAATGCAGCATGCCCAGGCCCGCGGCGCCCCCATCCTGGCAGAAATCGTCGGCTTCGCCTGCAACTCCGACGGCAGCCACGTGACCCAGCCGCACGCCGAAACCATGGCCATCGCCATGCGCCTGGCCCTTGAAGACGCCAACCTGCCGCCCGAGGCAATCAACTTCGTCTCCGGCCACGGCACCGCCACCGAGTGGGGCGACATCGCCGAAACCAAGGCCACCCACGACACCTTGGGCCGTGACACACCCATCCATTCGCTAAAGGGTCATTTCGGTCACAGCCTGGGCGCCTGCGGTGCCATCGAAGCCTGGCTCAGCATCGCCATGATGCGCGAAGGCTGGTTCTGCCCCACCGCCAACCTGGTCAACGTCGACCCTCGCTGCGCCGAACTGGACTATCTCCGCGGCACCCCAAAGCACATCGGCGTCGAACACCTGATGTCCAACAATTTCGCCTTCGGCGGCATCAACACCTCGATCATATTACGCAACGTCTAGGCGACCAGCCGATCAGCCCCCCGCCCCGTGAACCGCCGGCGTCCCACCATAGCCGGCAATCAGCTGATCCAGCTGGGAAAGAAACAACTTCAGCGTCGGTGAGGTATTCGCCGTGTTGTAGCCCACAACCAGATCGATGGTGGGCGGCTCGCCGGCCAACGGCCGGCTGGTCACCGACCACGGCAGGAAATTCCGTGCAAGCGCCGGAATCAGCGCCACACCACCCGTAGACGCCACCAGCGACATCGCCATCCCCAGATTGTCTATCAAATGCTCGGGTTTCAGATCGACACCGCAACGCTGTAAATACTCGTCGATCACCCGTTGCAGGCTCGGTGCCGTCTTCGACATGCCCAGGAAGACCTCGTCTTTGAATCTCTCGATGGCGATCGAGTCATGCGCTGTCAGGCGATGGTCGCTGGCCATCACCACAATCAGCGGCTCCGTCTGCACTACCCGATAGGCCAGCGTCGGCCGATCGGGTTCGGGCCGCATGAAGGCGAGATCAAGCTTGCCGCGCACCAACGCCTCGGCCAGATCAGGCGAATACTGGCTGGAGACCGTAACATCCACCCGCGGCAGTTCGTCCTTGAGCACGCGCATCGCCTCGGGCAACCATTCCATCTCCACACCGGTCAGAAACCCGAGCGCGAACGTCGGCTTGACCTGCTGTGACGCGCGCCGCGCGGCTTCAACCGCCGTTTGCGCCTGCGTAATCGCCAGGCGCGCATGATCCAGGAACGCCCGCCCGGGCGCGGTCAATTCAACCCCGCGCGCCCCGCGTATCAACAACGCCGTGCCAACTTCACGCTCCAGATCGCGAATCTGACGACTCAACGACGGCTGGGCCGTGTGCAGCCGCTCCGCGGCAAGCGTGAAACCACCCTCTTCGGCGACCGCCAAAAAGTAGCGCAAATGCCGCAGCTCCATCGCTAGCCATGCCTACCGGGTCTGGTGGTGGACTTACAAAGTCTTTTTCCACGGCACGCTAACATCCTAGGTTTCCCCCCCGAAGGCCATGATTACCGTGTCGCCGGAATTCCACGCTACGGCAAGCCCGGCCCACACCGATGCCTCAGCAACATAGGGAACCACCATCATGCCCAATCTCTCCGGTAAAGTAGCCCTTGTCACAGGCGCCTCACGCGGCATCGGGGCAGCGATCGCCAGGCGCCTGGCAGCCGATGGCGCCAGCGTCGCCATCACCTACAGCAAAGGTTCGGAGTCCGCGGCCCAGGTGGTGAAGGACATCGAACGCGGCGGCGGCAAGGGGATCGCGATCCAGGCGGACGCCACCGATGCGACAGCAGTCTCCGCCGCCGTCGCCAAAGCCGCGGCGACCTTCGGCCGGCTGGACATTCTGGTGAACAACGCTGGCACCGCCATTCCCAAGCCCTTCGAGGAAGCCACGCTGGCGGAAATGGACCAGGTGATCGGCCTCAACCTGCGCGGCGTGTTCATTGCCACCCAGGCCGCGCTAAAGCACATGGCGGATGGCGGCCGCATCATCACGATCGGCTCCTGCGTGGGCGAGCGGATGATGACCCCCGGCCTGGCAGTATATGCGGCGACCAAGGGCGCGGTGAAGATGTTCGTCCAGGGGCTGTCGCGTGAGGTTGGCGCCCGCGGCATCACCGTCAACAACATCCAGCCGGGTCCGATCGATACCGATCTCAATCCGGCCGCCGGCGACTGGGCGACGCCGCAAATCGCCAACACCGCCCTGAAACGCTACGGCCATGTCGAAGAGATCGCCGCCATGGTGGCGTTCGTTGCCGGCCCAGAGGCCAGCTACATCACCGGCGCCAGCATGACCGTCGACGGCGGCACCAACGCGTAGCGGAGCAGGATCATGACCACTCTCTCAGGCAAAACCGCGCTCGTTACGGGCGCGTCACGCGGCATCGGCCGAGCCAGCGCGCTCGTCCTGGCAAAAGCCGGTGCCCAGGTTCTGGTGCATTACGGCAGCGCCGCCGATGAAGCCGCCGCCGTAGCGAAGGCAATCCGCGACGGCGGCGGACGAGCCGATACGATTGGTGCCGACCTGTCCGCACCCGACGGACCGCATGGTCTCGCCAAACAAGTCCGCGCCATCGTCGGCGACCGGCTGGATATCCTTGTCGCCAATGCCGGCGCCTCCAAAGCCGCCGCGATCGAGGACTACACGGTTGAGGATTTCGACCGTCTCTTCGCCGTCAATGTCCGGGCGCCGTTTTTCCTGATCCAGCAATTGCTGCCGATCCTGCGCGGTGGCGCCAGCGTGGTCATGGTTTCCTCGCTCGCGGCGCACGCCGTCGTCGGCACGCTGTCGGCTTACGCCGCCTCGAAAGGCGCGATCGATACGCTGGTCAAGCATTTCGCCTCCGTTCTGGGCCCGCGCGGCATCCGGGTGAACGCGGTCGCGCCGGGCGTCGTGCAGACCGACATGTCAAACTTCACCAAGACCGATGCGGGCCGCGACTACACGCTTGGCATGCAGGCGTTGAAACGTCTCGCCGAACCGGACGACATCGCCGGCGCGGTGGCATTCCTTGCCTCCGACGAGGCACGCTGGATCACCGGCGACACCGTCCATGTCGATGGGGGATCAAAACTCTAGCCCACCGCGCGTCGAACAGGAACGGCCGCAAGCCGCCTACGCCGAATCCAGCCGTTCCAGCAGCTTTTCCGCCCGAACCCGTTTCTCCGCGCTACGATCCCGCTGGATGATACGCAGGATCGCATCGCGCGCGCCCCGGTCGCCCCGCTCCGCCATTTCGAACGCCATGGCGTCGCGGCGTTCATAGTGGCTGCGGTCGAGCGGCACGACATCTAACCTCAGATCCTTCCAGTAATACTGGTCATCCGTCCGCTCCCATCCGGCATAAACATCCTCCCAGCCGCCGCACCCGGAATAAGGTACCATGTTGACGTCGGCGATCGGCTGGCTGACCGGCTGGAATCGAGCGTCGAAC
>DATAZJ010000534.1:0-27778 GCA_036272115.1 Rhodopila sp.
ATCGCAGCCTCTGTGTGGTGTCACAGTAGCAAGTTGGACCAGCATGATGGGCATCACGCCACCGCCGCTGCTCGATCCCACACAGGGAACCATCTGTATCAATACTATCAGTCCCCAGGGGGTCTACCAGATACAGGTGACCGTGACGTATCCATTTGCGGCGGATTTGCCAGGACTCAGCGGCTTGGCGCCAAACGGCAAGCTGATTGAGACGGCGACCAATTCATTCTGACCCCCCGCCAACCACACGGAATTTCCCTACTCCACCGCCCGGTCACGCCATTGGGAAACCTTTTGGTAATCTATTTCAGCGCTGAATACCTCCTCGCCCGCTGACGATCCGACCCCGCGGGCGGGAGGCGGCGCATGCTCCACATCGCGGTCATGTTCAGCGCGATCAGCCCCATTGTGTTCGAGCATCGCTTGGCACAGGCCATCAGGCTCTGGGTGGCAACCGGTTTCCGGCTTCTCCTCGGGTTCACCGTAGCCGGCCTGGTCTATTTCGCCGTCCTGATGGCGTTCGTTTCGACCTACAAGCTCACTCAACCGATGGAGGCCGTGGCATATGGCATCGGCTTCGCCGTCGCCACGCTACTCGCCGTCATCGCCGGCACCCTGGTATCGCCCGCTCGGCTTTCGAGGATCATCATCCAAGGCGTCTGTGCCCTCGCGATCCTGTTTCCCCTCGGCGTCGTCGTCTATTTCGGCATGACCGGCACCTGGAGGTCATTCTATCTGCTGTATCTCGCGGGCAGCATGGCCGGAGGATACGGCATCGCGCGCCTGACACCAGGCGCGCGGCTTCACCACATCTGACACAGATACCACCGATCGCCGGCGGACCAGGCGATCGGGGCTCCAGCCAGCAGCGTTACGCCGTATGCCAACCGAATTGCTGCGGCTTGCGTCCGGCCTCCGGATGCAATCGCACATTCACCAGTGCCGGTCCCTTGAATTCCATCGCCGCATCCAAGGCTCCACGCAGGTCCTTCGGGTCCTCGATAAACCAGCCCTTGCCGCCAAACGCCTCCATCATCTTGTCGTAACGCGCCCCGACGGTCAGCACCCGAGGCGGCGACTGACGGCGATCCGCCGGCAATTCCGCGATCCCACCCCCGATGCCGCCATTGTTCAGCACCACGATCTTCACCGGCAATTGGTAACGGCACGCGGTCTCCATCTCCATGCCCGAAAACCCGATCGCCGAGTCCCCTGATACCGAAATGATCGGCCGATCCGGATGCACCACCGCCGCGGCAATGGCGAAGCCCATCCCGATCCCCATCGTCCCATAACTGCCGGCGTCCAGCCGCAGCCGAGGCGAGGCGTTCGGCAACTGGGTGCGCCCGATATCCATCGTGTTGGCGCCCTCGCCGATAATCACCGCGTTGCTCGGCGTCCACGCACTGATATCCTTCAGCGCCCGGTAGTAGTTTGTCGGGGTCGAATTGTCGTCGATCATCGGCTTGATCTGCCGGGCATTCGCCGCCGATTTCTCCGCGATCGCCGCGTGCCACGGCGTGTCCTTCGGATAGAACCACTGGCGGTTTTCCAGCGCCTTGTTGAACTGCCCGACGATCGCTTTCCCATCGCCGACCAACCCCACCTCGGCCGGCACGTTCTGCCCGATCGCTTCCGGCGAGATATCCAACTGCACCACCCGCACTTTCTTGTTGAACCGCGGCGGCAGCCCGAAATGCATGATCCAGTTCAAACGAGCGCCCAGCAGGAAGATGACATCGGCCTCCTGCAGCGCGTGACTGCGCGCCGCACCCACCGACAGCGGATGCGTATCGTCCATCACCCCCTTGCCCATCGGCGAGGCCAGGAACGGCACACCGGTCCGTTCGACAAACGCCCGCACCTCGTCCTCGGCCCGCGACCAGGCCATGCCCTTGCCGACGATCACCAGCGGCCGTTCGGCGGATTCCAGGATGTTCAGCGCCTTGTCGACATCCTGGTCCATTGCCTGCATGCGCGGAGGTTCACCGATCGTCCCGGCCTGATGCACCTTCTCCTCGTCCACCTCGCCCAGGATGATGTCGTCCGGCATATCCAGGTAGGTCGCGCCCGGCCGGCCATAGATCGAATTCCGCACCGCCATTTCCACGTAGAACGGAATGCGATGCACATGCTCAACCGCATGCGCGAACTTGCAGAAGGGGGACGCGATCTGCACCTGCCGCTCCTCCTGGAACGCGCCCATGCCATTCTGGTAGGTCGGCGAGGCACCGCCGATCAGGATCATCGGCCAGCAGTTCTGCTGCGCATTCGCAAGTCCCGCGAGCCCATGCACCACGCCGGGGCCAGACACGACCAGCGCCGCGCCGGGCCGACCGGTCAGGTACCCCACCGCCTGCGCGGCATAGGACGCAGACTGTTCGTTCCGCATGCCGATATACTGGATTCCTGCCTTCTGCGCGGCCACCGCGATGGGTCCCACCGGAAACCCGACGATCCCGAACATGTATTCGACGCCTTGCTGCTTCAGGCTGCGTGCCATCAAGGTGGCACCGTCGACCTTGCTCATTTGCTTTCCCCCCGTTCGTTGTGATCGGGTCCCGGCAGTGTCCTCGTATCCGGGACCGCATCACCGGTTAGACTGAGCGTTTATTCGTCACCTGGGAAGAGCGTCGAGTTCGACGCCCTACCCCAGCGGAGCATCGGGCGATTGCGTGCTGGCTGCACGCTGGCGCCAGCCAGGTACTTCGGCGACGGGGGGAAAATGCCGGACGGGCGCCATCGCCATGGCCCGCCACCCAGTAACGACCTGCGCGTCCGCCCGCTCGACCCGCCACACGTAAGCGTTAAGGCAAATACTCATCGAAATGAAATACCAAAACATCGGCTGAAAGGCGATGCCGACAAACGCACCGCTGGTCAGGAACACGGCCAGCCCGCTTTGCAAGGCATCGGACAGTCCGATCACCCATTTGAGCTCCGGATACGGGCGCGCCTTCTTGGTAAGCCGCCGCAACATCAGGAGTGTCGACCCAGCCAGCAGCAGGAAAATGAACAATCCCGGATAGCCATGCTCCCCAAGCACCTCAAAGTAGATGCTGTGAAACGCCCGGCCAAACTCCACGGCGCCCGCACTGGTGCTGGTCGCGGGGATTTCGATGTGATTGACAAGATAGCTGGCGAATCCACCGCCAAGCGGGTGATCGGCGACAAATCCCAGCGTCCATTTCCAAACAAGAATCCGGACATAGGCGGAGTTTTCCTGCTCGAAATTGGTGATCGTATCCACGCGGGCGTTCCAGGCATGCGACGTCGTGAATATCACCAGGCATGCCGTGATGATCACGACAATTCCGAAACCTATTTTGTGTTTCGTCCGCGTCCACATGTAGAGGCCAAGCACGATCAGCCCGACCAGCGCGCTGCGTTCATAGGTGCCAATCGCCGTGGCCAAGGCCAGCCCGGCGATCCCCCAGTACGCCAAGGGCATCAGCTTGAATTTCGGCAAAAGCTGGCTGTGCGAGGCCAGGAAAATCGCCAGCGGAATCGCCATCAGGCAGGAGGTGGAGAGCAATCCGCCTTCACTGAGACCTGAATTGCCCGCTTCCAGACCCAGGTTCTGGCCGTACCCGCCGCCGGAAATGAGCACCTTTAGACCAAACGTTACAAAATTCGCCGCCAGCGAGAAAACATAGGTCTGCGCGAACGCCTCGATCTGCACGCGTGAGCGGATAACGAGCGGCATGAACGCCGCGAACGCGATCGTCTTGAATGCCCAGTCCCATTTCTCCCACGCCGCATCGGGTGCCTGCGCCCAGACCAGCGTGGCCGTGACCCAGATCGCCATCATCACCTGAAGTACCGACTGCAACGTCAGCGGCGGCGGAGAGCGGCGGTCGAGCAGGACGTATGTGCCGAGCGCCGCGATCCCCATGATCATCGCGACAGGAAGCTGGCTCAAAAGGGTATAAGACACCGCCTGTGGCTGGAAGGTGTCCACCCAGACGTAGCCAAGCGTCGCGACGAACGGCGCGCTGACGCCCAGCCCCAGGAAGGCGACATAGATGAAGAGCAGCCAAAGGCTTCGCAGCACGCTGAGGCGTCCGTTTTACAGTGAGGTCCGCCGCCAGACCTTCTTTTCCGCGGCGACTGGCGCGTCTTTCCGCTTCACCTTTTGAAACCACGGCTGTGCGCGGTCCAATTGCACGGCTCGGATGATCACCATCAGCATGATCACCGAACTGAACATAATCCCGAACAGGTCGAGCATCAGTCACTCCCGGTCGTAGCGCATGATCGCCCGAGGCCCAAGGCCAGAAAGCATGAATCATGCGAGAAAACAAACACTTACAGTGCAAGATCGGGTCAACCCGCACCAATCGCATTCTAGTGATCGTAGCGTGGAAATTCCACACTGCTATACAGGCTCGCCTATCCGGGAGTCACGAATTGATCCGCCACGCCCGGCCGTGCGCGGAACTTTCGTACCGAAACACGTCTTTATGCCGCGACATCAGAGGACAAAGGATGATCAAACGAAGGGCCGCGCTTGTTGCGTGGTTGATTTGCGGTGTGGTCTGCGCGGCCCTCGCGGGACCGCTTCCGGCGCAGGCTCCGGGTGCGAAACGGGAAGCGGAAATGTTGGACAAGTTGCCGCCAATCCGTGCCAGCCGGCCAGGACACATCGACCATTCCGGCCGCAAGGAGAAAGGTAGGGCCTCCTATTACGCCAGGCGCTTCGATCATCGCAAAATGGCAGATGGACGCCGGCTGAACCCGAACATGAATGAGGCGGCAAGCAAGACCCTGCCCTTCGGCAGCGTCGTCAAGGTCACGAATCTGGAAAACGGCCGGACCGCGATGGTGCAGATCGAGGATCGGGGACCTTACGTGCGTGGTCGCGTGGTCGATCTTGCCCGGCGCCCCGCCAGGCAGCTTGGCATCGGTCGCCAGGGCACCGCCCCCGTCGTGGTCAAGCCGATCACGTTGCCTCGGCAGGATGGCAGCGTGGTCCTGGGCGCCGGCGCGGCGGAGGCGAGTCCGCAGGAAGTGCGACGGGCCGTCCAGGTCACCAAGGAGCTGATCGCGCAGAAGGCCGCCTGAGGGACAGCGCCGCTACAGCACCCGGCCGGCAACTGAGTCCAGCTTGGCGATCAGCGCCGTGTCGCGCCGGTCGGGGGCCGTGATCACCGCATTGTCCAGCGCCCGATCGCAGCCACACGGACAAAGTGCCCGCTTCCGGCCGATGTCAGGCACGATGGTTCTGACAAGGTCCCGCGCCTTCTCGGCATTGCCCAGCAGGATGCGAACCACGGCCTCAACCGTCACGTGATCATGGTCCGGATGCCAGCAGTCGAAATCCGTCACCATCGCCATCGTCGCGTAGCAAAGTTCAGCCTCCCGGGCGAGCTTGGCCTCCGGCATGTTGGTCATGCCGATGACGCTGCAGCCCCAGGACCGATACAGTTCGCTCTCCGCCTTGGTGGAGAATTGCGGCCCCTCCATCACCAGGTAGGTGCCGCCGTTGGTCACCGGCAGCGATAGCGACGACGCCGCGCCGAACAGCGCGCCGCCAAGCCGGCCGCAAACCGGATGCGCCATCGAGACGTGGGCGACGACACCGTCGCCGAAGAAGCTTTTCTCCCGCGCGAAGCTGCGATCGATGAACTGGTCGACCACGACGAAGTGGCCGGGCGGCAGTTCCGCTTTCAGGCTGCCCACCGCCGACAAGGACAGCACATCGGTCACGCCGGAGCGCTTCAGCGCGTCGATATTCGCCCGGTAGTTCAGATGCGTCGGAGACGTCGGATGTCCACGCCCATGCCGAGGCAGGAACACGCATTGAACACCCGCCAGCCGCCCGAACAGCAACTCATCCGACGGATCGCCCCAAGGGGTTCCGACCTTACGCCAGGCTTTATCCTCCAGCCCGTCGATATCGTACAGGCCGGAGCCGCCGATAATGCCGATAACGGGCTGGATCATGGTGTCAGTGATGAACGTCGGACCAAAGCTTGCGCTTCACGGCATACGTGATGCCGGTCATGAACACCAGGAACAGGACCACGCGAACACCAATCTGCTTCCGCTCCACCAGTTCCGGATTTGCCGCCCAGGACAGGAACGTGACCACGTCGTGTGCTTCCTGATCCAGGTCGCTGTTGGTCCCGTCGGTATACGTCACGGTGCCATCCTGCAGCGGTTGCGGCATGTGGATCTGATGCCCAGGGAACATCTTGTTGTAGTACAATCCTTCCCCGACCTTGAACCCGGCCGGCGCCTGCGCGAAACCGGTCAGAATGCCGTAGACGTAGTTGGGACCGCCCTCCCGAGCATTGACGATCAGCGACAGGTCGGGCGGTGCGGCACCGTTATTGGCGGCGCGAGCCGCCGCCTCGTTCGGGAACGGCGACTTGAACTGGCTCGCCGGCGTGGCCGGTCCGTCTTTCGGGTTGCCCTGGTCGTCCAGTCCGGACGGCACCGTGATCCCGGCGGCGATCCCCTTGATCTGGTCCTCGGTCAGGCCGATGCCAACCAGGTCACGGTAATGCAGGTACTGCATCGAGTGGCAGTTCGAACACACGTTGGCGTAGACCTGGAAGCCGCGTTGCGCGGCGGCGAGATCGAACGTCCCGAACAGATTCTCGAAGCTCCAGTACTCATGCGGCAACGGGCCTTCTTCCTGCGCTACAGCCGGCGTAGCGAGAAACGACATCGCAAGAAGGACCGGGACGAGAAGGGCTGGGGCGAAAACCCCGGCAAGAAGGGAACGCAGCGGGCGCATCACGCTTTCTCCATCGGCTTGGCCGCGGCGCCGCCGGGCAGTGGTCCACCGCCTCGTCCGCCCAGAACAGGCTGACTGATGCTCTCGGGCAGCGGCAGCGGCCGCTCCAACTTGCCGAGGATCGGCAGAATCACCAGGAAATGCAGGTAGTAGTAGATGGTGCAGACCCGGCTCAGGATGACCCAGATGCCTATCGGCTTATGCGCCCCGCAGACGCCCAGCGCGATCACCGCGGCAACCCACACCCAGATCAGCCAGCGAAACACCGGGCGGAACCGCGCGCTGCGCACCCGGGACGTGTCCAGCCACGGCAACACGAACAGCATCAGCAGGGAGCCGAACATCATGCACACGCCCAGCAGCTTGTCCGGCACCGATCGCAGGATAGCGTAGTACGGCAGGAAGTACCACTCCGGCACGATGTCGGCGGGTGTCTGCAGCGGATTGGCAGGGATGAAGTTGTTCGGATCGCCCAGGACGTTCGGGAAGAAGAACACGAACACGGCGAATATCGCCAGGAACGCGCAGACGCCGACGCTATCCTTGACCGTGTAGTACGGATGGAACGGCAGGGTGTCCTGCGGCGACTTCACGTCGATGCCCAGCGGATTGTTCGAACCGGTGATGTGCAACGCCGCGACATGCAGGAAGATCACGCCGACCAGCACGAACGGCAGCAGGTAATGCAGCGCGAAGAACCGGTTCAGCGTGGGGTTGTCGACGCTGAAACCACCCCACAGCAGGGTGACGATCTTCGGTCCCACCACCGGGAAGGCCGAGAACAGGTTGGTGATCACCGTCGCGCCCCAGTAGGACATCTGACCCCACGGCAGCACGTAGCCCATGAACGCGGTCGCCATCATCAGCAGCAGGATGACCACGCCCAGCATCCACAGCAACTCACGCGGTGCCTTGTAGGACCCGTAGTACAGGCCGCGGAAAATGTGGATGTAGGTGACGATGAAGAACATCGACGCGCCGTTCTGGTGAACATAGCGGATCAGCCAGCCATAGTTCACGTCGCGCATGATGTGCTGGACCGAACCGAACGCCAGCTCGGTATTCGGCTGATAGTTCATCGCCAGGAAGATCCCGGTGACGATCATGATCAGGAGGTTCACCATCGCCAACGCGCCGAAATTCCACAGGTAGTTGAAATTCTTCGGCGTCGGGAACACCCCGTACTCTTTCTGCATCATCGTGAAGATGGGCAGACGCGTGTCGATCCAGTTGATTACCGGATTGGCGAAATCGCTCTTGTTAAGGCCGGCCATGGTTGGTTCCCACTCGGGTTCAGGGGGCACGGGTCAAAGACTGAACGGATCAGCCGACCTTGATCTTGCTATCGGATTCGAATGCGTAGGGCGGCACCCAAAGATTCAATGGCGCCGGCCCGTGGCGCACCCGCCCGGACGTATCGTATTGGCTGCCATGGCAGGGGCAGAACCAGCCGCCCCACTCGCCGCGCGGATCGGACGGCTTGTTGCCCAGCGGAATGCAGCCCAAATGGGTGCAGATACCAATCAGGACGATCCACTGGTCGTGCCCCGACTTCACCCTGGCCGCGTCGGTTTCCGGCTCGATAAGATCGGCCAGCTTGACCGCTTGCGCTTCCTTGATCTCCACTGCGGTACGGTGACGGACGAAGACCGGCTTGCCCTGCCAGGACACCACGATACCCTGGCCTTCCACGATCGGCGCCAGGTTCACGTCGATCGCCGACAACGCCAATACGTCCTTGGAAGGGTTCATCGAGTCGACCAGCGGCCAGGCTATCGCACCGGCTCCGACCACCGCGCCAGCGGCGGTGATGAGTTGCAGAAAGTCGCGCTTGCTCACATCGCCGGAAGGAGCGTGATGGATAGCGGCAGCGGAGTCGGCCATACTTTCCCTCGAGTTACCGTTTCAGCCAAACCCCCGCCTCTCCCCGGCAGACATGTCTGACCGCGAGCCGACCCTGCGGCCGGCTCGGAATTCCAATTCGTTGCCTGCCGGGTTGCCCCGAAAGTGGCGTTCGGCGCAGTCTAGGGACCGGCCTCGCCTGCTGCAACAAGCTGCCAGCAGGGGTTATCCCGACTGTCGCGCAGGAACAAGCCCCCGATGATCGAAAATCCACCTACCGTGGCGCACGAACCACTCAAACCGGCCGCCAAAGCCTGGTTCGAACGGCTACGCGATCGAATCTGCGCGGCATTCGAAGCGATCGAGGACGCCCACGAAGGCCCGCTGAGCGATCGTCCGCCCGGACGATTCGAACGCATCGCCTGGCACCGTCCCACAGAGGACGACCAGGACGGTGGCGGCGGCGTCATCAGCCTCATGAAGGGCCGCGTGTTCGAAAAAGTGGGAGTGAACGTCTCCACGGTCTGGGGTGAATTCAGCCCGGATTTCCGAGCGCAGATCCCCGGCGCGGCCGAGGACCCGCGGTTCTGGGCCAGCGGCATCAGCCTCGTCGCCCACATGCAAAGCCCCCTGGTCCCCGCCGCTCACTTCAACACCCGCATGCTGATCACGACGAAGGGCTGGTTCGGCGGCGGCGGCGACCTGACCCCGATGCGGCTGGAAACCGAACCGGCGGTGATCGACGCGGCCGACTTCCACGCCGCCTTCCGAACCGCATGCGACCGCCACGATCCGGCCTACTACGGGACATTCAAGGCCTGGTGCGATCGCTACTTCTATCTGCCGCACCGGCAGGAGCCGCGCGGCGCCGGCGGCTTCTTCTTCGACCACCACGCCACCGGGGACGTCGAGGCCGACTTCGCCTTCACCCGCGACGTGGGAGAGGCATTCCTGGACGTCTATCCCCGGATCATCCGACGGAGGATGGGCCAATCGTGGACCCCTGCAGAGCGAGACCATCAACTCGTCCGTCGCGGCCGCTACGTCGAATTCAACCTGATCCACGACCGGGGAACGCTGTTCGGCCTGAAGACCGGCGGCAACGTGGAGGCGATCCTGATGAGCCTGCCGCCGGAGGTGCGCTGGCCATAAAGTCCGGATTACAGCGGGATCAAAGGGCCACCAGCCCTTTGTGGGTCCAGGGCGAAGCCATGGCCTTCCCTGGGCATCGCCGTCTGCCCAAGCACCCAGCCCTCCCACCGCCGGATCCACAGATCGTCCGGCGCCGCGTCCGGCCGGTTGCCTGCCAGAACGTTCAACACGCACAGCACTCCCAGGACACTGTCGAACCGGTCCTCGCCCGACGCATCCGAACCGAAACCATCCCGAACCGCTCGATGCATCGAATCATCAGGGACCGTCAATTGCTGCTCCATCGCGGTGATCAAGGCGCCGGCAGTGGCGCACCGGTCAGCATGCCGCCGCTTGCTGCCGCGCAGCCTGATGCCCAGGTGACGCAGTGCCTCGGCCGGATAGGTTTCCGCCAGGGCGACCGATCCGGGGGCAAGCAAGGACCGGTACGGCCCCTCGAACGGCCATAGGCGCAGCTTCGTCGGGTCCGCCAACGCCGGCAGGATCAGCGATTGCCACGCGGCGATCGCCGCTTTGCCCGACTGGTTCGCCCCCAGCGTCCAGAACAGCGGCGCGCCCGCCGGCCGTTCCGCCGTTGCCCGATCGCAGGCGCGCGACAGACCCGAGGCGTCAACCAGCCCGAGCGCGAGCGCATGGGAAAGACGCGTCATCCCTGCGATCCCCCGAACGGGATAGAACGGGCGCTCAACCCGGATGTCGTCCAGGTGCGCGCAAACCGAGAAAAAGTCCGGCAACCGATGAACATCGCGCAGGAAAGCGGGAAAATCCGCCTCGGTTCGGGTGGCGGCATAGGCCCGCGGCAACCCGATCGGCAAGTCGGCCCCCAAGGCGACCGCGCCGCCCCCGGCTTCTTCGATCAGGCGTGCCAGCAGCGTCGAGACCTCGCCCACCAACCGAGGCGCCGCCAGCGCCCAACCCGCCGCGGTTCGGCGGGCAACAGTGATCCACCGCTTGCGCGGATCAACGCTCCAGTCCGCGTGCGCGGCGAGGTCAGGATCCGAGCGGACGGTGGGCACGCTCCAGCAACCGCCCCAAGAAGCCCGGCGGCTTCGGCGGTTTGGCCGCCTCGGCGGCTTTCAGCTTCGCCTTTGCGTCGGCTTCCTGCTGCCGCTGCTTGCTGGTGAGCCATTTGTCGAGGCTCATGCCCGCCTTGGCGGCGCGCTTGGCTTCGTAGGCCCGCTGGCCTTCGGTTAATGTCTTGCCGGCTGATGCTTTGCTGGCGGATGGCTTGGGCGGCTGCACGTCGGTTCCCCAGATAATCGGTCGCCTTTTCGCAGGCCGCGGCCCGGGGATCAAGCATGAACGGCGGGGCGGCACCGACCGATGCCGCCCCGCCACCAGCCTACTGCACCGTCGATTTCGCCGTCGGCACGATCCGGGTCACCACGATAGCGGACCGATCCAGATACTCCGGCACGCGCGGCGCGATCTTCGTCTTCCAATGGTCGGACTCGTAAACCGCGGCATACAGCGCCACACGCTGTTCCTCGCTATCGAACCGACGCAACCAGACATAGGCCGACGGATCGGTTTCACCGTGGAAGCTGCCGGTGATCACCATGCCCTTGGAGACCTGGAACGGAATGATCTCCTCTTCCATTACCTTCACCCAGCCTTCCAGCTTGCCGGGCAGCACCTTGTATTGGCGCAGTTCGTAGAATGCCATTGGTCCCCTCCTGATTGAACGGCGTCATCGCCTGAGCAGGCGCACCGAGTTACGCCTGATCCGACGCCAGCAAGCCATGCCCGCGCCCTTGATGCAACTCGGGGGCGATGCAACTCAGTGACGAACCATCCGGCTCTCCGACGCCCGGTCCTGCCAGAACCGGCGTAGGCCCAGGACGCACACCGGCAGCACCTGCTCCACGTCCTGCATCAGACCCTCCAGCGCCTCATCCGTCATCGCCTGGCCGCCGCGCTCATCCTCCGGCAGCGTCATCCCGGCCAGGCTGGCGATCGGGATCAGCAGCATCGACGCATCCTCATCCGCCAGCGCCGGCTGCCAGGCCTTGGCGCGCAGCGTCACGCCCTGCATGAACCCCGCCGCCCAGTCCTCGGCCACGGTGGTGCCGGCCTCGTCCTGCCACAGGATCGCGGTATACCCCAGCGGCGTGGCATCCAGCCCGGTCTCGATGGCATCGTAACGATCGAACAGCGCCTGCTCGATCGCCTCCCGCTCCGCGTCGTCGGCGTAATCGGGTTCCTCGTTGTCCCACACCTCGGCCAGCCACTCCTCGCGCGGCACCGCCTCCGGCCCGGCAACCAGGGCGGCCAGGAACCCGTCCAGTTCGGACAGGTCCATGCAGCCTTGCGGCGCGCTGTCGGAGTTCAGGAAATGCGCGAGATCGTCGAGAGACACCGGGGCACCATCCGCTGCTGTATCGTCCGTTTATAGAACCTTGATTCGCCTGGGTGGAACGGTCCATTGCGTGACAACGCAAGCGGTCCTTTCCCAAGCGCCGTCCGGCGGCGCAACAGTCGCGTAACCATCCCACGGAGGCAACCATGCCCACCATCCGCACCGTCTGCGCCCATGATTGCCCCGATATGTGTTCGTTGCTCGCGCATGTCGAGGACGGGCGCATCGTCAAGATTCAGGGTGATCCGGACCATCCGTTCACCGCCGGGTTCGCCTGCGCCAAGGTCAATCGCGACATGGACCTGGTCTATTCGCCGGAACGTCTGACCACCCCGCTGCGCCGCTCCGGACCCAAAGGCGACGGCCAGTTCGTGCCGATCAGCTGGGACCAGGCGCTGGACGAAATCGTCGCACGTTGGAAAACCATCATCGCGCAATCCGGCCCGCTCGCCATCCTGGGCTACGCCTACAGCGCGCATCAGGGGCTGATGAACCGGGGCCTGACCAACGGACTGTTCCACGCCCTGGGCACCAGCCGGCTGCTGGGCGGCACCGTCTGCGATTCCTGCGCCGACGCCGCGTGGGAGGCAACGGTGGGCCCGACCGGCGGCGCCGATCCGGAATCGATCACTGAATCCGACCTCGTCATCGGCTGGGGCACCGACCTGCACGCAACCAACGTCCATCTCTGGGCAAAAATCGAGCAGGTCCGCAAGCACGGTGTCCCGCTGATCGTCATCGACCCACGCCGCACCCGAGCGGCACAGGCTGCCGACTGGCATCTGCCGATACGGATCGGCACCGACTCCGCCCTCGCCTTGGGCGTCATGCACATCCTGGTGCGCGACGGCCGCGCCGACCGGACCTATCTGGCGGAGCATACGCTGGGCTTCGAACAGGTGGAACGCGACATCCTGCCACGCTTTACGCCAGCCCACGTCGCCGAAATCACCGGCCTCACCACCGCCGACATCGAGCGGCTGGCCGCCCTGTACGGCGCCGCCCGCACCCCATTCATCCGTATCGGTTTCGGCATGAGCCGGTTCGCCCATGGCGGCCAGAACCTACGCACAGTGGCGTTGCTGCCCGGCGTTACCGGCGCCTACGGGCGCTATGGCGGCGGCGCGACGCTCGCCACCGCGGCGTCATTCGATTTGAACTACAATGCGGTCCGCAAACCGTCCGGCCCCGCGTCGGCGCGCACCATCAACCATCTGAAGCTGGGTGAGGCGCTGCTGAAGGCGGATCCACCGATCCAGGCGCTGTTCATCGCGGCCAACAACCCCGCCGTGACCAATCCGGACACCGCGAAAATTCGCGCCGGGTTGACACGCGAAGACCTGTTCACCGTGGTCCACGACCCCTTCATGACCGCCACCGCCCGCTACGCCGACATCGTGCTGCCGGCGACGACGTATCTGGAGACGGAAGATTTCTACCGCAGCTACGGCACGTATTACATGCAGTATGGGCAGCGTGTGGTGGCGCCGCTAGGCCAGGCATGGTCGAACTTGCATCTGACACAAACCCTCGCCGCTCGCATGGGGCTCACCGACGCGGTGTTCGGCATGACTCCGCCGGAACTCCTGAAGGAATTGTTCCGCGGCGGCGGGATCGCAGTGGACCCGGCCACGCTGCTGGGCGGCACACCGGTTTCCATCGCCACGAAAACCGGCCAGCGCTTCGCGACCCCATCGGGCAGGCTGGAATTTTTCTCGCAACATCTGGCGGACCAGGGACTGCCACCATTGCCCGACTGGCAACCGGAACCCGCCGGTTCGGCCGCCTATCCGCTCCGCCTGCTGACCACGCCGGGATATTTCCAGAGCCACACCGCATTTTCCGGTGTTGCCTTCCTGCGCCAGCGAGAGGGTGTGCCCAGTGCCGTGCTGCATCCCGCCGATGCCGCCGCGCGCGGCCTGACCGACGGCCAGACCGTTCACTTGCGGAATGACCGAGGCCAGGTCTCACTGCGCCTGCGCATCGCCGATGAGGTCCAGTCAGGCGTCGTGCTGGTTCCCGGCCAGCGTCCCGACACAGACTCCACGGCCGGCACGGTGAACATGCTGTGTGCCGACGGCTTCACCGACATCGGCGCCGGCGCGACCTATCAGAGCACCTGGCTGGATGTCAGCGCCGGCTAGCCTGATCCACGCACGTGGAAGCATCAGAGCGGTGATTCATGCGATCAAACTAAAGGCTAGTGGTCCGACCCCGACAGAAGCATCCCATGCGGTCGGGTGAATCGGCCCACAAAATCCAGGGCTGGTGGTTCGTGAGCCGAGGCGAAGGGAAACCACTGACGGGGCGATCTCAACTCCCCACCGAATCGACCGCGCTGAACGGCAGCGTCAATCCGCCCATCTGTACTTCCACGGTGCCGGAATTGTTCTGCACCGATGTCGCGGTGCCATTCACCGTGAACGGAACCGCCGAGGTCGCCCCGTTGACGCCAATCGCGTTCACCGTAACGGTATAGGCGCCGTCCGGCATGGTGGTGCCGCTGGCGTTCTGTCCGTTCCACGTCCAGGTATTGGCACCCGCCGTACTGGTCAGCGTCGCCGTCTGCACCTGCACGCCAGCGGCGTTGTAGATCGCGATGCCGACCGGTTCAGCGCTCGTTGTGTTGAAATTGATCGATGCCGAACTGTCCTGCAACGAAAGCTGGCTGCTGGTCACCGTCACCGGCTTGCCGATCATGGAGGCCGATTGCTCGACCTGGCTGGCCTGCGTCAGTTGGATAAGCTGGGTCAGATCGCTGTTCGTATCGATCTGCTGCTGCACGGAGGTAAACTGCACCAGTTCGCTAGTGAACTGATTGGAATCCAGCGGCGATGTCGGATCCTGGTTTTGCAATTGCGTCATCAGCAGCGACAGGAAGCTGGTGAAATTGTCGCTCAGGCTGCCCAGCGCCGATGTGCCGGTCTGCGAAATGGTATTCGAGGTGGACGATGTCGGTGATGAAACACTGCCACTCATGGCTGAAACTCCTTTTTGGCGCTCACGCGGTGATATCCAGACCGATACGATACGATATCCCGGCCGGTTCGGATGCCGCACCGACAGCCTCCAGGGCCGCACCAGATCGCCTTGCCCCGGGATAGACAGTGCGCTCCCTGGCCGCGTAACTGCCGCGCCCGCCACCGGCTGACCCGTCGGCATCGGTCGAGCCGGCACCGGTTCGGCCGGCCGAAGCCTGCTGGTTGGCCCCCTGGCCGTTGGAAGACCCCGCGCCGTTACCGCCCGCCGCCGCCTGTGCCGGCTGCGCGACATGGAACGTGACGGACCGCCCCGCCGCTGCGATCCCGGCGTCATCCAGCGTGCGGTGCAATTGCGGCTGATCCCGTTGCAACGCCAGCAAGGTGGCGGGATTGTCCGCGGAGATTTCAATTTGCGTGGTGCCGGAGGCCGCCTGCGCGATCCGCACCTGCACCATGCCAAGGTCGGCCGGATGCAGGCGGACCGTCATCTGCTGGCCACCATCAGCGGTCTTCGCCAGCGTCAACAGCGCCGGCGCAAGCTGTTCCATCGCGGAGGCCGGCGTAGCCGCGTGCGGCGCGGCGACCGTGGCGGTGGGCGTCGCGGTAACGGGCATCGTAACTTGCGAGGTGGCCGGCATCACCGCTTGTTGCGCCGTCACGGATGCGGCGGTGGGCTTCGCCGGATCGCCGCCGGCCTCAACCGGACGCAGCGTCACCTTGTGGTCCCCGCCCGGCGCCGCCTGACTGGCTGTCTCCGCCGCCGTCGCCGGGCCCAGCTTCTGATTTGACGGCGCGGGCACAGCGGCTGTCGCTCGCCCCGGCACATCCGAACCGGCTCCCGGCACTGGTTGCGATGGCGCATTCGTATCGGCGGCCACGGCTTCCACCTGGCCGCTCGAATCCAGGAGTTTCGGAACAGGCATGGGGGGCACCGCCCCGCCGGCGGCCAGGCCGTCGGAACTGGCCGCAGGCCGGACCCCCGAACTGACCGGCGCGATCGGCACCGTAGTCTGACGGACCATCCCGATGACCGCGGCCGTGGGCACGTCCACGGTACCGGCCTGGGTTTGGACCGGCACCGCGACCGGGTCGGAAGCCGTCTCCGCCGATGCCGTCCGTTTGCCGGCCGTCCCGTTGACCGGCTGCGACGGAGTAATGCCTTGGGCCAGCGTCCCGCCACCGCGTGGACCAATCGAGACAGGCACCGGCAGGTCGCCGCTCGCCAAAGCCGGCGCGGCGGCAACAGCATCCGCCGACGGATCAATAGCCGGATTTACCGGCACGGCAGGCGCGGCCACGGGCTCAGGCAGCGTCACCGGCATAACATCAGGACCGGTGGTCGAGATGCCAGGATCGGCAGCCTTGGCGGCGTCAGCGCGATGATCCTGCTTCCCCGCATGGTCAGGCTTCGCCGCCGGAGCCGCCAAATGCGGGGTCATCACCTTCGCCAACGGGACCAGCGCGGTTGCCGCCGCCTGTGCGGCAGCGGTCTCCTCGGTCGCCGCCGCGGCCGCCTCCGGATCGGCCGGCGCCGCCTGGCCTTGTAAGGGGCTACCAGCCGCCGCCGAAGCCCCGCCTGGCGCCGCGCCCCAAACTGATCGCAACACCTGTCCGAACCCGTCCGTCCCGGATCCGTCCGGGGACACAGGAACGGCCGGTTCCGAGGTCGTTTTGACGGCGGCCCCACCAGACGGCGCGATCGCAAGGGCGGCTGGCACTATTCGGTCTCCTGCGTGCGATCTCCCGCCATCGGGGTTTTCCCGCCGGACAATGATCCGCTACCTGTCAAAGCAATGTCCGGGCCAAGCTGAAACCCCCACCCAACCGCCATTCGCGGCGCCGAACCCGGCAGGAACAGCCCGGCCGATCCCGCCAGCCGGCAAAATCTGCCCGCCCCGTCCGACCCGCGACGCCAGTGAAATCCGTCGTTTCTCGCTTGGCACGCTTCCTGCTGTTGAAGCCTCCGACAAGACCCGGAGCATTAAAACGATGTCCCTATTCGGCGCGATCAACACCGCGATCAGCGGCCTCACCGCTCAATCCTCGTCGTTCGGCAATATCAGTGAGGACGTGGCCAACAGCCAGACCACAGGCTTCAAACGGGTCGATACCTCGTTCATCGACTACCTGACCACCAGCACGGCGACAGACAACGAACCCGGGGCCGTCGTCGCCCAACCCGACTATGTCAACAACGTCCAGGGCGCCGTTACTCAGACGGATAATCCGCTGGGCATGGCCATCGCCGGCCAGGGCTTTTTCGCGGTGTCCCAGCCGACGGGGGAAGCCAACGGCGTGGTCACCTACAATCCGCAGCAATTCTATACGCGGGACGGCGATTTTACCATGAATGCCTCAGGCTATCTGGTGAACGGCGCCGGGCAATACCTGAACGGGTGGACCGTCAATTCCGCCACAGGCGTCGCCGATCAGAACGCGCTGGTGCCGATCCAGGTCAGCCAGTCCACCTACAATCCGGTCGCGACCTCGAACGTGACCCTGGCGGCCAACCTGCCGGCCACCCCGACGACAGGCACCGCGACCGCCGCCGCGCCCCTGTCGTCACAGATCACCGTCTATGATTCGCTGGGAACCGCCCATACCATCACCCTCAACTGGTCGCAGAACGCGTCCAATGACTGGAATGTCCAGATTTCCGTGCCGGACTCCACCACCGGCTCCACCGACGCCGGGACCGCCGACGTGCAGTTCGGCGCGACCAGCGGCAACACGGTGCCCGAGGGCACCATCGGTCAGGTCGCGGCATCCACCACCGACCCCGGCACAATCACCACCAGCGGCTATACCGCGGGCCAGACGGCAACCTTGCAGTTCACCACCAATTTCGGGTCGGGCAACCAGACCATCCAGCTCAATGTGGGCACTTACGGCGGCACCAACGGCGTCACCCAGTACGCCGGCAACACCTACAGCCTGCTCGGGTTGACCCAGGACGGCGTCCCCCCCGGCAGTTTTTCAGGCGTAACGGCCCAGGCCAACGGCAACGTCGTCGTCAATTACAACAACGGCCAGACCCGCACGATCGCACAGATTCCGGTGGTAACCTTCAATGCTCCGGATTCGCTGCAAAGCCAGAACGGACAGTCTTTTACCGCCACCCCCGCCAGCGGCTCGCCACTGGCCGAGGCCGCCAGCACCAACGGCGCGGGCAACCTGGTGGTCGGGTCTATCGAGGGCTCCAACGTTGACATCGCCACCGAGTTCTCCAACCTGATCGTGGCCCAGCAAGCCTATTCGTCGAACGCGAAAGTCGTCACCACAGCGGACCAGATGCTGCAGGCAACCCTGCAGATGATAACCTGACGTCCTGACCTATGGGCCTCAATTCCGCACTCTCGATCGCCGCCGGGGGGCTGGCGAACATCAATGCGCAGTTCGCGCTGATCTCGCAGAACGTCGCCAATGCCGCGACGCCGAACTACACCGTCGAGACCAGCAACCAGCAGGCGCTCACCGCCGACGGCATCGGTCTCGGCGTGCAGACCGGCCCGGCGACGCTACAGATCGACCAGGCGTTACAGACCTCCGTCTTGCAGCAGAACGCCACGGTCACCGGTCTGCAAACCACCCAAACCGCGCTGCAGGCGATCGACAGCGTGGTCGGCACCCCCGGGTCCGGCAGTGACATCGGCAGCCTGCTGGGCAATCTGCAGGACAGCTTCTCCACCCTGCTGACCGATCCCGGCAATCAGACGCAGCAGAGCTCGGTTGTTTCGGCGGCAACGACCTTGGCGCAGGGGATCAACGCCCTCAGCAACACCTATGCCACCCAGCGCCAGGGCGCACAGAACGACCTGGAATCGGCCGTCACCACACTGAACAGCACCCTTGCAACGATCGGTCAACTCAGTAACGAAATTATCGCCCTCAAGCCCACAAACCAGAGCACCGCCGACCTCGAAAACCAGCGCAACGCCGCGGTGCAGACGCTGTCGCAACTGCTGCCGGTGAAGGCGGTGGAGCAGCCCAACGGCGATTTGTCGCTCTTCACCAGCACCGGTCTGACTCTGCCGACACGCGACGGCGCCACCCCGTTCACCATGGCGAGTTCAGCGACCCCCGCCGGATCCTATTATCCCGGCGGCGGCATCGGCGGCATCATGCTGGGCGGCGCAGATGTCACCAGCCAGATGACCGGGGGTCAGATCGGTGCCGACATCACCCTGCGCGACACCACCCTGCCGACCGACCAGGCGGAGCTGGATGAATTCGCCCAGGGCCTGTCCAGCCGGTTCGCCGGCCAGGGGCTGACGCTGTTCACCGACCCCTCCGGCAACGTGCCCGCCGGCGGCGGCACCCCGGCGCAGACCGGCTATGTCGGCTATGCCGGGACCATCCAGGTCAACGCCGCCGTCGTCGCCGATCCGTCACTGGTCCGTGACGGTACCAACGCCGTCGCCAGCACCGGCTTCACGCCGAACCCGACGGGTGGGCCGGCCGGCTTCACCAGTCTGATTTCCAACGTCATCAACTACACATTCGGCACCCAGGCGCAGAGCGGCGTCGCCCAGCCCACCATGAACACCGGCAGCCTGGGTGCCTCCGGCAATCTCAACGCGCCCTTCAACGCCGCTGGCGACGCCTTGTCGGACTTCGCCACCAGCCTCGTGTCCGCCCAGGCACAACAAAGCGCAGCCACCACCAGCAGCGTAACGACCGAGACAGCGCTGCAGACCAGCCTGAACGCCAAGGTCTCCTCGGTCAGCGGCGTGAACATGGACACCGAGGTGTCGCAGATGCTTAGCCTGCAGAACGCCTACGGTGCGAACGCCAGGGTGATCGCCGGCGTGCAGGCGATGTTCACCCAATTGCTGCAGGTCATTCAATGAGCAGCGCCATCACCTCCGGTTACGGCATACTGCCCACCCTGATCGCCAACAGCACCAGCGTTCATCAGCAGCTCGATACGCTGACCGAACAGGCGAGCACCGGCCTGGTGGCGCAAACCTATGCCGGCCTGGGCGGCGAGGCCAGCGTCTCACTGAACCTGAACCCGCAGCTCACCGCGCTGCAGACCTATCAGAACGACATCGGCCAGGCGACCGGCAGCATGGCCGTCACCCAGACGGCGATGACCCAGATCCAGCAGATCGCATCCACCTTCGTCGCCGACATACCCAACCTGAACGGCCTCGACCCGTCGGAGGTCGACAGCATCGCCGCCCAGGCCAACGCCGCGCTGCAACAGGTCGCGGATCTGCTGGACACACAGGATGGCAGCAACTACGTGTTCGGCGGCCAGGATTCCGCCAATCCGCCGGTCCCGTCGCCCGACGATATCCTGTCCTCCGGCTTCTATACCCAGATCAACGCCGCGGTTTCCGGGCTGTCCGCCAACGGGGCGGCCACGACAGCCGCCACGACCTTGGCGATCGCCAGCTCTGATGCCACCGGCACGTCCCCGTTCTCCGCCTATATGTCGCAACCGGCTTCGGCCATCAGCCCCCCCGTGGTGCAAACCGGGCAGGGTGGCACGGTGCAGACCGGATTGCTGGCCAGCGCGAATTCGGTCGCCGTCTCCTCCGGCACGTCCACCACAGGGTCCTATATGCGCGACCTGATGCGCGCCCTGGCGACGCTGGGATCTCTGTCCAGCTCCCAGGTCAACGATACCGGCTTTGCCGCGCTGGTGCAGGACACCGGCACCAGCCTGAATGGCGTGGTCAGCGCGATGGCAACCGACGTCGGCGTCCTGGGCAACACCCAGTCGACCCTGACTGCGACCCAAACCCAGTTGTCGGATACCGCGACCGCGCTGACCGGACAACTGTCCTCCGTCCAGGACGTCAACATGGCGCAGACACTGTCCAGCCTGACCAGCATGCAAACGCAACTACAGGCGTCCTACCGGCTGATCAGCGGCGACACCAGTCTTTCGCTGGTGAATTTCCTCCCGACCACCTCGGGATGAAAATAATCTTCGCGCCGTTCATACACTGTTAACTTTCATCCGTCATCCTGCCCGCAAGTCAGCAAAAAGCAGGCACATACATCTCGACCCAAAGGGTAACACACCATGTCCCTGAACTCAGTCAACACCAACATGGGCGCGATGGTCGCGCTTCAGTCCCTGGAATCGACCCAGAGCCAGCTCTCTGTTACGGAAAAGCAGATATCGACGGGCTACCGGGTTGCCGATTCGACCGACGACGGCGCCGCCTATGCCATTGCGCAGAACATCCGCTCCACCGTCGGCGCATTGACCAGCGCCAACCAGCAGCTTGGCAACGTGCAGGGGCTGCTGTCGACCACGCAATCAGGCTTGAACAACATCTCCAACATGATGGGCAGCATGCGTGACGTGCTGGTCAAACTGTCAGACGGCAGCGTCCAGGGATCCACGCGAACCGACTACATCAATCAATACGACTCGATGCTGGCGAACGTGCAGACCTACGTCCAGGACGCTTCCTACAGCGGCAAGACGTTGATCGGCGACCTGACGGGCAGTTCCGGATCCTTCGGCCGCGTCGCCGTGGCACGCAACGAAAACGGATCGTCGTACGGTGTCGCATCATTCAGCGGGTCCGCGTTGTACGGTTCGATCAGCTTCACCAGCACACAGCTTGCGGGCGCCAGCACCGTCGCGGCGCTGATCACTGCCACCGGCACGTTCCTCAACCAGCAGAACTCGGTCGGCACCGAACTGAACTCGATCGGCAGCTCCATCAACTATGTCAACAACCAGACCACCTATAACAGCGACAAGATCGACGCGCTGAACAGTGGACTTGGATCGTTGATCGACGCCGACCTTGCGAAGGAATCCGCCCAGCTCACCGCCTTGCAAATACGCCAGCAGCTCGGCACGCAGGCGCTTTCGTTGGCGAACCAGGCGCCGCAAACCCTGCTCAGCCTCTTCAAGTAATCGCCTTCTGGTGGCCCGCGGATCTGACTTCAGGTCCGCGCGGCCCACCGACTGAAATCGCATCGCTCCACGGAAGGGATCTGATGTCTAATCTCGTTCTGGAGCTGCGCCAAGGCGAAGTCATGATCGTGAATGGCGCGCCAATCCGTTTTCGCACCCGATCGCGTATCGAACTGACCGCCAAGGCACGCTTCCTGTTCGGCAAGCAGATCATGCCGCCTGATCAGGTGGACAGCCCCGCCCGCCGGATCTATTTCGCGCTTCAATCGGCCTATATCGGTAGCGAAATGGAACGAGAAAGCGGCCTTGAATCCGCCCGCCACTTCATCGCCGACTTCCAGTTGGCGACAACGTCCGAACTGGTCCGCGCCATCCTCTCCCAGGCCCTCGTCGCCGCCGAGGAAGACGATTGCTACCAAGCCTTGAAGCTCGTCCGCCGCATCATACAGCACGAAGACGCCGTGCTTGGGAAAAGCCCTAATATCTCCATTCCAACAGGGAATAGCGATCACCATGTTGAACGCGAGCCACGCCATACAGGCCTATAAGACCGCCTCTCGCTACCGGTCCCAACGCGACCAGGAAGCCGACGTGTTCCGCCAGGCGATCGCCGCCCTGAAAGGCGCGAAGGACGCCGGGCCGATCCAGCAGATCCGAGCCCTGACCGACAACCGGCGGCTATGGACCACCGTCGGCGACTTGTTGCGCGATCCCGGCAATGCCCTGCCGGAACCGTTGCGCGCCGGCCTCCTCTCGGTCGCCAAGACCGTACAGCGCGAAATGGACCAGGAAGCGCCCGATTTCGATTTCCTCATCTCCATTAACGAGGATATTGCCGCCGGACTGGCCGGGCAGCCCTGACCGATGAGCAGTTCGCTCAGCTACCTCACCACGCTGTATGCCGATTCCTTCGGCGGCGGATCGTCCCTGCTCGACACGATCTATGGCATCGGCACATCATCCGCCGGTTCCACGAACCCCGTCCAGGCATTGCAGCAGGCCGAACAGAACCAGACGCAGGACGTCGCGGTCACCGCCACTCAGCCGATGGTCAAGACCGCCGTCGCCGCCTTCACTCAGGCGGTGAATTCCGCCACCAGCATGACCCAGCTACTCGCCAACCCGGCATTCATGAACGTGCTGCTGACCGCCAACGGCATGAGCGACCAGATCGGCTACACCGCCCTCGCGACACAGGCACTGACCTCGAACACCGCGGACCCGAATTCCCTGGTCAACCAGTTGACCGATACGCGCTGGAAAACCCTGGCTGGAAATTACAACTTCACCTCGACCGGCCTCTCGTCGTTCCAGAACCCGTCAACCATCGCCGCCATCGCCAATGCCTTCGCCACCGCCACCTGGCAAACGCAGGAGGATAAGGTTACGCCCGGCCTGTCCAATGCCCTGGCGTTCAAGGCGCAGGCCTCGACCATAAGTTCGGTCGACCAGATTCTCGGCAACCCGACGATGCGCACCGTCGTGACCACTGCCCTTGGCATACCGGAACAAATTGCCTTCCAGGACCTCGGTGCGCAGGAACAGGCGATCAGCACCCGGTTGGGCAACGTCTCCCAGTTCCAAAGTCCCTCGTTCGTCGAGAGCTTTGTCCAGAAATACCTGATCGCCAACGCCGCCAGCGCGTCCTCGGCATCGTCGGCACCCGATCTCACGACCCTGGCCGTCCAGTCCCAGGGCATCCTCGTCTGACCGTTGCTTCACAGGCTCAAAAGGAGCCCCTTCCATGGACACGATTCACGTCACGGCCGACGCCGACGCACTGCGTGGCCAAGCGGCGCGACTGATTGACGCCGGGCGATTCGAGGCAGCGAGGCCGCTGCTCGCCGCCGCCCGGGTGCTGGCCCCGCCCTCGGCCGATCTGACCCTGATCGGAGCCCGTCTGGCATTGGGTAGCGGCGCATGGGAACAGGCGACGCGGGAACTTGACGACGGCATCGCCGCCGAACCCGCGCATGCCGGCCTGCGCAAATGCCGGGCGGATCTGCGGCAAAAGATGGGCGACCGCGAAGGATCGGCGCGCGACGCCGCCGAGGCGGTGATCGTCGACCCCACCGACCCGCAGGCCAAGGCCATCCTGGGGTCGGCGCTGTTCGATCTAGGCCGTACCGCCGACGCGGTCGCCTGCCTGGCCGAAGCCGTGGCCGGCGCCCCGGACGACCTCGATTACCGCCAGGCCCTGTCCTCGGCGCTGGAGAAAACCGGCGACCCCGCCACCGCCCTGCTGGTTCTGACCGATGGCATCGATCTCTGCCCGGCCAGTGTTGCCATCCGCAACGCCGCGATCCTGTTGTGCGTGCGGCGACGGGACTTCACCCAGGCAGTGCGGCTCGCCGAAACCGCCCGATCCCTGGGCATCGCCGACGCCTGCACCTTCGGTTTGAAAGGCCACGCGCTCTCCAGCCTCGGGCGGCACGACGACGCCGCCGTCGCCTACCAGGACGCGCTCAAACTCGGCCCCGAGGATGAGTACGTGCGCCACCTCGTGGTGTCGTCTGGCGCCATGCCAGACTCCCGGCGCGCGCCGGAGGGATACGTCCGCACCGTTTTCGACGGCTACGCGGACCGGTTCGAAACCCACCTGATCTCCCTCGGATACCGCATTCCAGGCGCCATCCGCACCCTGCTCCAGGCCCATCCGAAAATCGCCGCCGGCCTGCCCCTCGGCCCCGTGCTCGACCTCGGATGCGGCACCGGCCTCGCCGCCCTGGCGATCGGCGACCTGCCGCTCGGGCCCTTCACCGGTGTCGACCTGTCGCCGCGCATGCTCGCCCAGGCCCGCGTCAAGCGGTTGTATGCGGAGTTGCGGGAAGCCGACATCGTCACCGACCTCGCCGAACACCCGGAACGCTGGCCGCTGATCATCGCCGCTGACGTGCTTTGCTACTTCGGCGCGCTGGACGAAATCCTGGCGATCGTCCATCAGCGGCTGCAGCCAAATGGCTGGTTCGTGTTCTCGGTCGAACAATTGCTGCCCGACCACGACGGGATTGTCCCGGGCAACGGACACTGGGCGCTGCACCGGCAAGGCCGCTACACCCACGCCGAGGATTATGTCTACGAAGCCGCCTGCACTGCCGGCTTCCGCGTGACGCGCATGGACCGCCCGGTCGTCCGGCAGGAAGCGGGTGCCGATGTTCCCGGCCTCCTGTTCGCGCTCGAACGCATTCGCGATGACGATTGACGTCCACCCGTCAACCGCCGGCGTCGATCTGCTGGCCGCCGGCCGCTTCCGGGATGCGCTGGAACCACTTCGGCTCGCACGCTCGCTGGGCGACACCACGCCGGCCATGCTGCTCAATCTGGCGATCGCCGAGGATCGCGCCGGCGACCGGGAACGCGGCCGCAGGCTGATGCGGCAGGTGGCCGTCCGCCTGCCCGATTGGGACGAACCCGTGCTGCGCCTGGCCGAAAGCTTGCGTGCCGCCGGCGAAACCACCCTCGCCGAGGAAGCCTACCGGCAGGTGCTTGACCTCAACCCAAGCCGGCCCGAGGCGCTGATCGCGCTGGGCGGCCTGCTGTTGATGCGCGGACAGGGGCAGGATGCGCGAACCCTGTTGATCGGCTGCTGCGGCGTGGCCCCGGACAACGCCGAGGCATGGAACACCCTGGGCCTCGCCCTGCGCGCCACCAAGGCACCCAATGCGGCACTGACCGCCTTCATCAAGGCCCAGACCCTGCAGCCGGACTGCCTGGACTACGTCCTGAACGGCGTCGACGTCACACTCGACGCCGGAAAAGGCGACGCCGAACGCGCCCGTCTGGCCGTCGCCGCGGAGCAGGACCCGCTCAATCCCGCCATTCAGCTTGGTCGCGGCATGCTGCTCGATCGCATGGGGCGCCGGACGGAGGCGATCGACGTGCTGGAGGCGGCGGCCGCACTGACGCCGGACGTGCTGGTGCCGCTGCGGCTGCTGGGCGGCGTGCTGGCCCGCTCCAGCCAGGTGGCACGAGCGGAACAGGTGCTGCGCCGCGTCAGCGCGCTGGATCCGGACAATCCACAGGTGCGCAACGACCACGCCGCCGTGTTGATGCGCCTCCACCGCCACGCCGAGGCTCGTGCCCTCCTCCTCGATGTCCTGGACCGTCACGGCCCGGACATCGCCATCCTCTGCAACCTCGCCAACGCCACCGCATGTGTCGGACGGCAGGATGAAGCGGTGGCGATTGTCCGGCGCGCGATCAGGCTTGATCCCCGCGCCGTCCTGCCCAGACGTGCCTTGTGCAACACGCTGCCGTATCGCGACGCCACCACCGGCGCGGAACTGCTGGCGGCAATGCTTGATTGCTCCGACGTCCTGCCACGCATAGCGCCGACACCGCTCGGCAACCTCCCGCAGCCCGATCGCAAACTGGTCGTGGGCCTGCTGTCAGGCACCCTGCGCTCGCATCCCGTGGGCTGGCTGACCGTCGCGGGCTTCGAGGCGCTCGACCCGGACCAGTTCAGCCTGGTCTGCCTGACCCAGAACACCGCGCCGGAGGACCCGATCGCCCGCCGCTACCGCGCCGCCGCGACCGAATGGATCGAGGTCGACGGCCTAAACGACGCCGCCCTGACCGCCCTCGCCCGCGAAAGACGCATCGACATCCTTATTGATCTCGGCGGCTACGGTGACGCTGCCCGCATGCTGGCCTGCGCCAATCGCCTGGCGCCGGTGCAGATCAAATGGGTCGGCATGCAGGCGCACAGCTCTGGCCTCGCCGAAATGGACTGGTTCCTGACCGACCGGTGGGAGACGCCGGACGGTTTCGACTCTCTCTACAGTGAGAAGCTGTTGCGCCTGCCCGACGGCTATGTCTGCTATAGCCCGCCGCCGCATGCGCCGGACGTGGTCGCCTTGCCCGCCGTGACCAACGGCTTCGTCACCTTCGGCTGCTTCAACAACCTGGCCAAGATCACGCCGAGGGTTATCGAGACGTGGGCGGAAATTCTGCGGCGCGTTCCCGACAGCAGGCTGATCCTCAAGACCCACCAATTGTCCGACCGCCCCACCGCCGACGGATTCCTGGCCGCCTTTGCCGATCACGGCATTGCCGCGGACCGGATCGAGCCGCGCGGGTCATCCGGTCACCGCGCTTTCATGGGCCAGTACGGCGACGTCGATATCGTGCTGGACCCATTTCCCTATTCCGGCGGCCTGACCACCTGTGAGGCGCTGTGGATGGGCGCGCCAACCATCACTCTGCCCGGCGAAATCTTCGCCTCGCGCCACTCCGCCAGCCACATGAGCAATGCCGGCCTGCCGGACTGGGTGGCCGGATCGGTCGACGACTACATGAACATGGCCGTCAACCGGGCCGGCGATCTGACCGCGCTGGCCGACCTGCGAACCCGGCTGCGAGACCAGGTACGGCGCAGCCCGCTGTGCGACGCACCCCGGTTCGGCCGCGGTCTCGGCTCGGCATTGCGACACACCTGGCAAACATGGTGCAAAGGCGATACCCGATACATCCAATCACGGAGGCCTACTTGACCGTCACGTCCAGCCGCATCTTCGGATGGATGCCGCATAAGACCACGAAGGTTCCAGGAACCGAGAACACGATGTCCGTCTTGCTCCCAGGCTCCTGGTCGCCGGAATCAAAACTGAAGGTCTTCGAATCCACGTACGCGTGGTGGATCAGTTCGCCATCGTCGTTCACGATCTCGACCGTATCCCCGCGATTGATCGACAGCTGGCCGGGGTGGAACATCTGCCCCTTCTGCGTAACGATATACGGACCGGCCGCCAACGCCGGAACCACGCACGCCAGCCCCAGGAGAAGACCGGCGAAAACCCGTCCGCGTGGAC
>DATAZJ010000535.1:0-3886 GCA_036272115.1 Rhodopila sp.
GCCTCATCCGTCAGTTCCCCTGAACCGGCGTCCACCTTGGTCGCGATCTGGGCGATCATGACCTCCGGCTTGTTCAGCACATGAGCATCGAGAAACACCAGCGACTGCCGCAGATGGTATTGCGCCCGAGCCCCGCCCAGCACGCCGGGCGATCCGGACTGGATCGCCACCGCCTTGCCGGCGAACGGCTGCGCCGGCAGGCGCGACAGCCAGTCGATCGCGTTTTTCAGGCCCCCCGGAATCGAGTAGTTGTATTCCGGCGTGACGATGATCACCCCATCGGCCTTGGCGATCGCATCGCCCATCGTCAGCACCGGGGCAGGGAACCCACCCGCCTGGATATCGGCATTGTAGAGCGGGAAGTCCCCGACCGACCCCAGCGCCTGGACCGTGGTGCCGGCCGGCGCCAGCCCCGGCAGAGCGCGCGCCACCGCGCCGTTGAATGACCCTTTGCGCAGACTTCCCAACAGCGAGACGAAATGAAGCGGCTTCTGATCGGACATGAATCGGCGTTCCCTTGATGGTGCGCGCACAATGCGAAACGCCGGCCACGAACACCACCGAAAACTACCGCACCACCTTCACCGCCCCCGGCCGGTCCCGATGCCCCGACAATTCCGCCCCGGCCCCCCTGTCCAGCCGGGTCGCCAGCAACGGCGCCATGAAGGAGATCGCCGCGACGAACAGGAACGCGGCAGAGAAATCCGGCAGCATGGCGTGCGCGTGGTGCGTCACCCCGATCGAGGCCGCCAGCGCCGCCGCCGAAATCGCGATTCCCATCGTCAGCGACATCTGCTGGAACGTCGTATAGAAGCTGGTCGCCGCGCTCATGTCCTCGCGCGGGACATCGGCATAGGCGATGGTGTTGTAGGCCATGAACTGCAACGACTGGAAAAAACCGTTCGCGATCAGCACCCCATAGATCAGCGGCAGCGGCCAATCCGGCCGGAACGCGGCACTCAACGCCAGCAGCGCGGTGGCGAGCGCCCCGACCCAGGTCAGCACCGGCCGAAACCCCAGCCGTTGCAGGATCGCCGGGGCACAGGCGCGCATCGCCAGTGATCCGACCGAACTGACGAAGGTGATCAGCCCGCTTTGCACCGCAGAAAGCCCAAAACCCAACTGGAACATCATCGGCATCAGGAACGGCATCGCCCCAACGGCGATCCGCGACAGCGATCCGCACAGCAGCGACATGCGGAACGTCGTCACCCGCAGCAGCCGAAAATCCAGCATCGGCCGCGGAACCCGGCGCGAGTGAAACCAGTACATCACCCCCGAGACCGATCCCACCCCCAGCAGCGCCGCGACGATCCCGATGGATCCGGCGCCGCGGCTGCCCACCTCGATCCCGAACATCAGGCAGGCCAGCGCCGTCCCGGACAGCACCAGCCCGAGCAGATCGAATTTCGTGCGCGCCGGCTCCTTCATTTCGTCGATGAAGATCGTGACCAGAATGATGCCCACCACGCCGATCGGCACGTTGATGTAAAAAATCCAGTGCCACGACAGATAGGTCACGATGAACCCGCCCAGCGGCGGCCCCACGATCGGCCCGATCGTCGCCGGCACCATCAGCCATGCCATCGACCGCACCAGCTCGGCCTTCGACACCACCCGCAGCATCACCAGCCGCCCCACCGGCGACATCATCGCGCCCCCGGCGCCCTGCAGCATGCGGGCCGCGACCAGCGCCCACAACGTCGGTGCCTGCGCGCACAGCACCGACCCGACCGTGAACAGCCCGATCGCCGCTCGGAACACCGATCTCGACCCAAAACGATCCGCCAACCGCCCGCTCGCCGGAATGAACATCGCCAGCGTCAGCAGATATGCCGTCAATGCGATATTCATGTGCAGCGGATCGACGTTGAAGCTGCGTGCCATGGTCGGCAGCGCGGTCGCCAGCACCGTGCCGTCCAACTGCTCCATGAACATCGCGCTGGCGACGATCAGCAGGATGGTCTGCGGACGGGTGGAGCGCTCCGTCACCCGGATGGGCGCATCGGAGGCAGACGACGGCGGTGGGTTCATGGTTTGCAAGCTAGTGCGAACGCCCGGCGCGCGATATTGCAGTCCGGACATGCCAGCCTGAACCTACTCGCCCGACCCAGGGGTCAACATTGCCAATCCGCCGCCCGGCGGCGATGCTCCGATGCCCAAAGATGAGGAAACAACCGTGACGCAACCAACCGGCCCGCTGTCCGGCATCCGGGTGATCGACATCACCACCGTCGTCCTCGGCCCCTTCTGCACCCAGACCCTCGGCGACATGGGCGCCGAAATCATCAAGGTCGAAACGACCCAGGGCGACTCCACCCGCCTGATCGGGCCATCCCGTACACCGGGCATGGGATCGTATTTCGCCAACCTCAACCGCAACAAACGCAGCCTGGCGCTCGACCTGAAAAAGCCCGCCGCGCGGCAGGCCATCCTCCGCCTGGTCGAGACCGCCGACGTCGTCGTCCACAACATGCGGATCGGCGCCGCCCAGCGGCTGGGCCTGGACTACGCGACGCTTTCGGCCCGCAACCCCAAACTGGTCTATGCCTGCGCCTCCGGCTTCCGCAAAGGCAGCTCGATGCAGGAGTTCCCCGCCTACGACGACCTGATCCAGGGCGTGTCCGGCACCGCTTCGCTGAACGCCGGCCCCGACGGCGCGCCCCGCTACTTCCCCACCGTCATGGTGGACAAGCTGACCGGCGCGCAACTGGCCTCGATGATCGGCATGGCGCTGTTTCATCGGGAACGCACCGGCCAAGGCCAGGAAGTCCATCTGCCGATGATGGAAACCATCCTGTCCTTCATGCTGGTCGAGCATCTCTGGCACGGCACCCTTGGCGAACCGGAAAAAGGCCTCGGCTACCCGAGGATGCTGACGCCGCATCGCCGCCCGTATCCGACCAAGGACGGCTACATCAGCGTGATCGCCCATAGCGACGAGCAATGGGGCAAGCTGTTCGAGGCAATGGGCGTCCCCGAACTGATCCAGGACCCAAGATTCAATTCAGTCTCCGCCCGGTCGAAAAACATCGACGCCGTCTACGCCACGCTGACGGACGGCATGACCCGGCGCACCACCGAGGAATGGCTCGCCGAACTGCGCCCAGCGGACATCCCCTGCGGCAAGGCCAACAATCTCGATGACCTGTTCACCGACCCGTACCTGGCTGAGACCGGCTATTTCGAGGCCCACCAGCATCCCACCGAGGGCGACGTGGTCATTCCGGCAATCCCGGCTCGCTTCTCCAAATCGCCACCGAACATCCATCGTCCCTGGCCGACCCTCGGTCAGCATTCGCGGGAAATCCTTGCCGAAGTCGGATACACCGAGGCCGAAACAGAGGCGATCCTGGGCGAATAAGGCCAAGTGATCGACGGAGACGTTCAAAACCGGAGGGCGAAGCCAAATCGGGCGGCGTGGAGCCGGCGCGGAAGAATGTCTATCGTGTGGTCAAGCTGTTCGGCCACTGACGCTCGCTCGAAATGCTCAAATTTTACAGTTTATTAATGATTCCGATCTAAAGCCTCTGCAGTAGCTGGAGTATAGGCCGTGGCATCCGATCATGGAATTAATGAACGTCTCGACTTTCTGCGGTTTGACGGTGCCACGCGCGCGATCCTGACTGAATTTATGCCGACACTTCGGCGCGAACTGCCTGCCATCCTATTGGCGTTCTACAAGCACATTCAGCGGTGGCCACAACTCGCCAACATGTTTCAGGGTCAAGTGGCCATGGATCGCGCCAGTAAGGCGCAAGGCGAGCATTGGCTAAAACTCTTCTCAGGTCGTGTTGACGATGACTATGCCGCTTCTGTGCGTCGCATCGGTCTGATGCATAGCCGCATCGGGCTTGAGCCTCGCTGGTATATCGGTGGATACTCG
>DATAZJ010000536.1:0-5069 GCA_036272115.1 Rhodopila sp.
TCTTGTCGCCGGCCTTCGCCAGGATGACGGTGAATTCGGTCTGCTCTTCGACCGGGGCAGCGGCAGCAGCGGCAGGCGCGGCAGCGGCGGCAACCGGGGCAGCGGCGGACACGCCCCACTTTTCCTCGAGCAGCTTGGACAGCTCTTCCACCAGGTTGTTCAGATCGGCCATGTCGTATGTTCCTGTAATTTAGACTTTGGTTGGTTCCATGCAAGCCGGGTCATCCGGCCCACGGTCAGGTATGCGTCGCGGGCAGCCCTTGAGCTTGATCGCATGCGATCGTGCTCAGGCAGCCTCGGCTTCGACCTCATCCTTCTTGGCATAGGCCCCGAAGACCCGAGCGAGTTGTCCAGCCGGAGCCTGGAGGATGCCGGCGATTCGCGTGGCGGGGGTGGAAATCATCCCCAGCAGGCTGGCGCGCAGCTCATTCAGGCTCGGCAGCGAGGCGAGCGCCTTGATCCCATCCGCATCGAGCGATTGGGTTCCGAGCGCGCCGCCGACGACGACGAACTTCTCATTGGTCTTGGCGAAGTCGACAGCGGTCTTTGCCACGGCCACCGGGTCCGTCGCCCACGCAAGCGCGATCGGTCCCTTCAGCATTGACTTGAGGCTGTCGAACTGGGTCCCATCCAGAGCGAGATTGGTCAGCCGGTTCTTCGCGACTTTATAAGTTGCCCCCGCGGCACCCATCTTGCGCCTGAGTTCGGTCACCTCGGCGACGGTCAGGCCCGCATTGCGGGTCACGACAATCATCGAGGTGGCGCTCAGCGCCTGATGAAGCCCGGTGACGAACTCGCGCTTCTCCGTACGATCCACGTTTCGTCTCCGTTCGACCCATCGTCCCGCCGAGGCGGCCGGATGGGTCAGGTTGCCCAAAGATGACGTCCGCGGGCCAGGCCCGGGGCTTCATCCAATTCGCCTGTCCTGGAACCACCAAAGACCCGAACCGGGTTTCTGGCATCCCCATCTGCCGCGCGCGAACCCCGGGGGGTCCATTAAATCCCGTCCTGGCGAACCAGGGCGAAGAGACGTGCGGTCTTGGACAGGATCGGGAGGACCGGCCCTCGGGGTGAACCCAAGGAAATGACCCTTCCCTGCCCGCCAGCCCCGAAAGGCCGGCGTATCACTCACCAATCCCGAAGGACCGGCGTATCAGACAGAAATCGAGCTTACATCGACCCGGACGCCGGGTCCCATGGTCGAACTGACCGAAACCTTCTGCACATAGGTGCCCTTGGCGCCGGTCGGCTTGGCCTTGATGACGGCGTCGGCCAGGGCTTTGGCGTTTTCCAGCAGCTTGTCAGCCTCAAACGACACCTTGCCGATGCCGGCGTGGATGATACCGGCTTTCTCGGCGCGAAACTCGACCTGACCGCCCTTGGCGGCGGTGACCGCGCCCTTGACGTCCATGGTGACGGTGCCCAGACGCGGGTTCGGCATCAGGCCGCGCGGCCCGAGGATTTTGCCCAGGCGTCCGACGATGCCCATCATGTCGGGCGTCGCGATGCAGCGGTCGAAATTGATTTCACCGGCCTGGATCTTTTCCATCAGGTCCTCGGCGCCCACCACGTCGGCGCCGGCCCCCAGGGCCTCATCGGCCTTGGCGCCGCGGGCAAACACGCCGACACGGACGGTCTTGCCGGTGCCGTTGGGCAGGTTGGTCAGGCCGCGCACCATCTGGTCGGCATGCCGCGGGTCGATCCCAAGATTCATCGACATCTCAATGGTCTCGTCGAACTTCGCCTTGGAAATCGACTTGATCAGCGCGATGGCGTCGGCCAACGGGTAGGACTTGCTGCTGTCGACGGCCTTCTGGGCGGCGACGAGACGCTTGTTCTTGGCCATGGATCAGCCCTCCACCACGGTGAGGCCCATCGAACGGGCGGACCCGGTCAGCATGCGGACCGCGCTGTCGACGTCGTTGGCGTTCATGTCCACCATCTTGATCGCCGCGATCTCCCGCAGTTGGGTGGTCGTCACCCGGCCAGCGGAGGCACCCTTGCCCACCGTGGGGCTGCCCTTGGTGATTCCTGCCGCCTTCTTGAGGAAATAGGTGTTCGGCGGCGTCTTCATGACGAAGGAGAAGCTGCGGTCGGCGAAGGCGGTGATCACCACCGGAATCGGCATGCCGGGTTCCATGGTCTGGGTCCGGGCGTTGAATTCCTTCACGAAGGCCATGATGTTGAGGCCGCGCTGGCCCAGCGCAGGGCCGACGGGCGGTGACGGGTTGGCCTTGCCAGCCGGAATTTGCAGCTTGATGTAGCCGACGATCTTTTTCGCCATACTGATCCCAGGTCCTTATCCACGGGACCGCGGTACGAACGACCCGAACCGCCACGGGGCGGCCAACGGTCTCCCGCGTTCCAAAGAGGCGCGCATATAGGCGCCGGCCGGTGACCTGTCCAGGGGAAACTTGCGCCGTGGCGACGACCTCTCCCCTTCCCCGGCTACGACCCGGCGCTGCCATGCATTTGGTGCAGTGCAGGATTGACGAGCCTCGCGCTTCGGTGAAGATGCCGCTCAATTCGAGCGTTTTCTGGAGGAACGGGCGACCGTGATACGCTTACCGACCCGCATTTTCCTGGGTTGCATCGCCGGCGCGATCGCCGTGCTGACGTTCCACCAGACCACTTTGCAGGCGTTTTTCTGGTGCGGACTGGCGCCGCATGCGGCGTTCCGCATCGCCGTGGTGCCGCCGTTCAGCGCGCCGCTGGTGGTCAGTATCACCTTCTGGGGCGCGGTCTATGGCGGGTTGTTCGGCTGGGCGGCGCCCGTTCTGCCTCGCTCGGTTCTGCTCAGGGGATTGGCCGCCGGGGCCTTTGCGGTGCTGATGGGCTGGTTCGTCGTCCGTCCGATCGCCGGGCATCACGTGGCGTTCGACTGGCGGATCGCGCCGATGCTGCGGTCCGCCTCCGCCTGCCTGATGTGGGGACTCGGCGTCACGTTGATCCTGCCGATGCTGCTGCCGCGCTGCCTGAACCGCCGCCGCCAGGCCTGGGATCGCCACCATCTTGCGACGTGACGCCTGATCGGCGTCTAGTCCCGCCGTCCTGAGCCCTGGTCAGGACGAACAACGGGATGGTTTGAAACATGATATTTCGGCGTTGGCTTTTTCTTGGGCTGGCCCTCGCGGCGGCGATTCCGACGGTGGGCAGCGCCCGCACCATCCTCGCCGCCGTCCCGATCGGACGGACCGATCTGCCCTGGTGGCGGGAACGGCATGAGGAAAAACTGCGCGAACTGGCGCATGCGAAACCGGAACTGATCTTCCTGGGCGACTCGATCACCCAGGACTGGGAACGGAGCGGTCCGCCCGAATGGCAGGATTTCGCACCGGTCTGGCAGCGATTCTACGGCGATCGGCATGCGGTGAACCTCGGGTTCAAGGGCGATACCACGGCCAGCCTGATCTGGCGTATCCAACATGGCGAGGTATCCGGGATTTCCCCCAAGGCGGCGGTGGTGCTGATCGGTGCGAACAACATGGGACGGCCGCACTGGTCGGCCGACGACACGATCGCCGGGATCGACGTCATCATCAGCGACTTGCGCAAGCGGCTGCCGTCGACGAAAATCCTGCTGCTGGGCGTGTTACCGTCGGAGCGTTCGGCGTGGATCAGCGAGACGACCGCGCAGATCAACCGGATGCTGGCCAAGCGCTACAAGGACGACCCGTCGGTGTCATACCTGGACCTGACAGCGCTGTTCATGCGCAACGGCGTACTGAACCGCGACCTGTTCCTCGATCCGAAGCTGACTCCGCCTGACCCGCCGCTGCACCCGACCGCTCAGGCGCAGGCGATGATGGCAAAGGCGATGGAGCCGGTGCTGGCGAATATGCTGGGCGACCGGCCGCATTCATAGATCAACGGGAGAACCTCATGCCGAAGGGATATTGGATAGCCAGGGTCGATGTAAGCGACCCGACCGGCTACCAGGAATACGTCGCGGCCAACGCGGCGGCGTTCGCGAAATACGGCGCCCGCTTCATCGTTCGCGGCGGCCGGTTCGAGGCGCCGGAAGGCGTCGCTCGGTCACGCAACGTGGTGCTGGAGTTCAAGGACTACGAAACCGCGGTCGCCTGCTACCATTCCGCTGAATATATGGCGGCGAAGGCGCTGCGGGACGGACGATCGGAGGCTGATCTGCTGGTCATCGAAGGCTACGACGGCCCGCAACCCGGATAAAGCCTGATCGCCGCAGGCCGCAAGGCGTGAAACACGCGAAAAGTACTCTAACCCGGCCTTCACTAACCGGTTCGAACATGTGTTACCCTGCCGGCCAACGCGCTGGCAGGGGAAACGCCGCTTGTGTCTGTCACCAAGGAGAAAGGGCGAAAGCCCGACGCACAGCGCACCCGCGCCGATATCCTGACCGTCGCCAGGGCCGAGTTCGTCGAGCATGGGCTGCACGGCGCTCGTGTCGATGCGATTTCCGAACGGACTCGCACGACGAAGCGGATGATCTACTATTACTTCGGCAGCAAGGAGGGGCTGTATTCAGCCGTCCTGGAGCAGGCCTACAGCGGGATACGCTCCGCCGAGGCGACTCTGGCGCTGGACGACCTGGCGCCGGTGGCCGCGTTGCGGCGGCTGATCGAGTTCACTTTCGACTATGAAGACTCGCATCCCGATTTCGTCCGGCTGATCGCGATCGAGAATATCCACCAGGCGGGATATCTGCGGCAGATGCCGAACATCCAGCAGGTCAACGCCGATGCGATCGCGATCCTGGATGCGATCCTGGCCCGCGGGCGGGCACAGGGCGTGTTCACGCGGGACTGTTCAGCGGTGGATGTGCATCTGATGATCAGCGGGCTGTGTTTCTACCGCGTGTCCAACCGCCACACGTTCGGGATGATTTTCGCCTGCGACCTGTCCGCGCCAGTGGTGCGGGAACGGCACAAAGCGATGATCGTGGAGGCTATCGTAGGCTGGCTGGCGTAGGCTGGCCGGGGCTACCAAACCTGGGTCATGACACCCCGCGCGGTTCCCTGACTGCTGGGCAGCCCAGTGCTGAGCCCGCACACAAACCCGCGATCGAGGCCTGTCTCGCAGTCCCGCCGCGC
>DATAZJ010000537.1:0-3841 GCA_036272115.1 Rhodopila sp.
GGTTGCACGGCGCTGCCGATGGGTTAACATCAAGGGCGATTGGTATGATTCACGCCTTCCAGCCTGCGGCCTCAGGCGATCACATTCCGGCTTCGATCGTGTGATTCACGCCTTCCGGCTTGCGGCCTCAGGCGATCACACTCCGGCTTCGATCGTGTGATCCACGCCTTCCAGCCTGCGGCCTCAGGCGATCACACTCTAGTGCGGGCGGTCGTCCTCGGGTGGGGCCTTGCGTTCGATCCAGCCGGACAGTGGACGCAGCACGACATGGGCGAAGAAGACGACCACGGTCAGTGTCACGGCCTGGGCATATTCCAGCACCCCCGCGGCTGTGCCGATCGCTGCCACCGCCCAGAAGGTGGCGGCGGTGGATAGGCCCCTGATATGGACGCCGTCTCGCAGAATGACGCCGGCCCCCAGGAAGCCGATGCCGGTGGCGATCGCTCCCAGCGCGGCACCCGGGCTGCCGCCGCCATAGGCGATAGCGAGGCGGGCGAAGACACAGGCAGCCGCGGCCACCAGGGCGCAGGACCGTAGCCCTCCGGGATGGCGCCGCCATTCCCGCTCCGCTCCGATAGCGGCACCGAGCAGAGCGGCGACTATTGTGGCGGTGATGCCGTGCAGGTCGCCGGGGATCGCCATGCGATCAGGAACGCCGCGTCCTGGGCCTGGGCGAGCCCGTCGCGGTCATCGAATCGTCTTGGAGGTGATCCATGCCGGCACCCTACGGCCCGTCCGGTTGTTCCGTCGAGGGCCGGGCATCGGGTGCCTCGGGCCGGACCGTCCTGCCGGCGGCGCGGTTTGCTATATCGTCCGGCCGGGCGATATTCGCCGCATCGGAAAAAGGAAACGTCGCATGAGCCGCCTTGTCTATGTCCTGAACGGTCCGAACCTGAATCTGTTGGGCAAACGCCAGCCGCACATCTACGGCCATGAGACGCTGGCCGATGTCGAGCGCGATTGCCGGGCGCTGGCGGCTGAACTGGGGCTGGAATTGCGGTTTCACCAGAGTAACCGGGAATACGAGATCATCGACTGGATCCATGAGGCTCGGGAAACCGCCGGCGGCATCGTCATCAACCCGGCGGCGTTCACCCATACCTCGGTGGCGGTCCTGGATGCGCTGAACACGTTCGATGCGCCGGTGATCGAGATCCACATTTCCAATGTGCATAAGCGGGAAGAGTTCAGGCACCGCTCGTTCGTGTCGTTGCGCGCGGACGGGGTGATCGCGGGCTGCGGCACGCAGGGTTATCTGCTGGCGTTGCGGCGGGTGGGCCGGCTGATCGACGAGAAGGCCGCGTCGTCACCGGTTGCGTAGCTTCGGGTCCAGTTCGTCGCGCAGGGCGTCGCCGAACAGGTTGATGCCCAGCACCGACAGCATGATCGCAACACCGGGGAAGATGGCGATCCACGGGGCGGTGGAGGCGTATTCCTCGGCGCCACCCTGCAGCATCAGGCCCCAGGCCGGCACCGGTTCCTGCACGCCGAGACCCAGATAGGACAATGACGCCTCGGCCAGGATCGCCTGACCGACGAAGGCGGTGATCATGATCAGGAAGGGTGCGACGACGTTCGGCGCCATGTGCCGCAGGATGATCCGCGTGTGTCCGAAGCCGCAGGCGCGGGCGGCATCGACGTAGGGTATTTCACGGATCGCCAGGGCCGATGACCGGACGACGCGGGCGCAGCGCGGGATCAGCGGGATGGTGATTGCGATGATCACGTTCTGCACGCCGGTGCCGAAGATCGCCACCACGGCCAGCGCCATGATGATCAGCGGAAACGCCATCAGCACATCCAGCACGCGTTGCAGCACCAGATCGATGACACCCCCGAAATAGGCGCTGCCCACGCCCAGCACCAACCCGGCGACGCCGCCGACCGTGGCCGAGGTCAGGCCGACCAGCAGGGCCGTGCGAGCGCCGAAGATGATGCGCGACAGCAGGTCCCGGCCGAACTGATCGGTTCCGAACCAATGGGCCCAGCTTGGTGCCTCCGTCATCGCGGCGAAGTCGTTCGCGGTGGGGCTGTAGGGTGCGATCAGGTTGGCGCCCAACCCGGCGATGGCGACGATGATCACCAGCACCATGCCGAACGTGCCCAGTGGCTGGCGCCGGCAGAAGGTCAGGACAGTGCGCCAGGTGCCTCGCCTGATCTGGTCCGGTTCGGCCGTAAGCGTGGTCGCGGATACCGACATGATCGTGTTCCCGTCAGGCGAAACGAATGCGCGGATCGAGCCACGCGTACAGCAGATCGACACAGAGATTGGTCACGACGAAGACGGTCACCGTCAGCATGACCAGCGCCTGCGTCAGCGTATAATCCTGGTTTTGCACCGCCTGCACGAACAGCCGGCCGACGCCGTTCAGGTTGAACACCTGTTCGGTCACCACCAGGCCGCCGATCAGGAAGGCAAACTCGATGCCGATCACCGTGACCACCGGCAGCAAGGCGTTCTTCAGCGCGTGCCGGTTGATGATCAGCTTGCTGATCAACCCCTTCGCCCGAGCGGTGCGGATATAATCCTCCCGCATCACTTCTAGCATGGTGGACCGGGTCATCCGCATGCTGACGGCGGCGTAACGGTATCCCACGGTGACGGCGGGCAGGAATGCCATGGACAGGTTGCGGATGGGATCTTTCCAGATCGGCACATAGTCGATCGGCGGCATCCAGGGCGTGCCGGTGATGGCGGCGCTGAGATCGAGCACGAGCAGGATGGACATGATGCCGATCCAGAACGACGGTGTGGCGATGCCGCCGATGGCGAACACCCGCACCAGCACGTCCAGCCACGTATTCTGTTTCAGCGCGGAAATCGTGCCCAACGGAATGGCGATCGATATGGCGATGACCGTCGCAAGAACGGCGATCTCCAGCGAGATCGGTAGCCGAGCCAGTATTTCCGTGGTCACAGGCTTGCCCGACCACATCGACGTGCCGAAGTCGAGGCGAAAGAATCCCCAGACGAAATCGACGAATTGCAGCCACATCGGACGATCCATACCGAGTTCGGCATGGCAGGCGGCGACGGCGCGCGGATCGAAGCTGCCACCGCCCGATCCCAGGCGCACGACGCAGATGTCGCCCGGGATCAGCCGCATCAGCAGGAAGACAAGCGCGGCGGCCCCGATCAAGGTCGGGACCACCAGCAGCACGCGTTTGATAATGTAGCGATACATTTATTTGTCCAGCCAGATCGTCGCCAGATCCTGATTGATGTAGTGGCTGGGTCCGATCTTCCAGCCCTTGACGTAGGACCGGTAGGCCATGATCCGGTTCCACCATACCATCGGGAACTCGTGCGCCTCGACATCGACGGTCTGCTTCTCGAACGCGCGCATCAGGACACGTTGTTTCGCGGGGTCGGTCTCGCGCAGCATTTTGTGATAGATGTCCGCGGCGACGGGATCGGTGTAGCCACCGTAGTTTTCGCCGAACACGTCGTGCGGAAGATATTTCTGCGTGTCGAGGACGGGGTTGACGATGCTGTTGCAGTTCGCCTCGACCACTACGTCGAAATCGCCGCCGCGCATCGCCGCGAACCAGGGACCGGTCGGCACCACCTTCTGGGTCACGGTCACGCCGATCTTGCTCCATTGATCGATCACCCAGGTGCCGATGAATTTGTACGGCTGATCGACGTTACGGTTCAGCAATTCGAATTTCAGGTGCTCCTGGCCTGCCTCTTTCAGCAAGCGCCGCGCCTCGGCCCGCGACTTTTCGATATCCGGATAGAACCCGGCCATCTGCTCCAGTTCCGCCTTGGTCGCCGCCAGCGGAGACCCCGGGAACACGATCCCGCCAACCGTGCGCACGACGGCGATCTTTGAGAGTG